>JALOCE010000054.1 GCA_023227925.1 Candidatus Omnitrophota bacterium | reverse complement strand
AGATTCGGCAAGCCATTTCTTGTTGAAGATTTAGAAAAAGAAGGGTTAGCTATGGGCGCGAAGGATTCTTACGAAGCAATATGCGTGGCGGCGAGACGAGCGCTCATAGAATTAAAGGAAAAAAGATGAATATTCTCATGATGACGAATACATATTTTCCGATGGTGGGAGGGTTAGAGCAATCGGTTTATTCTTTCAGCGAGGCATTTAGAAGTTTAGGGCATGAGGTTTTGATTGTTACTCCGGCCTTTGGGGGCGCCCCGCTTGAGGAGCCGGGTGTTATTCGAATTCCGGCTTTCCAAAAATTTGGCGGGACTGTTTTTTCCGTTAACTTTCCGATTTCCGGGCTATTAAAGCGATACATGAAAGAATTCGTACCGGATATGGTGCATAGCCACACTCCGTTTTTCATGGGAGATTTTGCTCTACGCCTTAGCCGACAGCACGCCATACCGCTTGTATTTACTTATCACTGTATGTTTGAGCAGTACGTGCATGATTGGCCGGTTCAAAATGAGGGAGTGAAAAGATTTATGGTCAAGCTTGCTGCCGGATATTCAAATTTAGTAGACCAGGTAATCGTGCCTAGCAAAAGTGTGCAGGATATCTTACTTAAAAGAGGTGTCAAGACTCCCATGGAGGTTATTCCGACAGGGATAGATGCCCAACGTTTTTCAAAAGGCGACGGAATAGCTTTTCGAAAGCTTAATCAGATCCCTCCCGATGCCTTAGTGGTTGGCCATGCCGGTCGGCTGTCTCCGGAAAAAAATTTGGGATTCCTGACAAATTGCCTGGTTGAATTATTAAAAAAAGATCCAAGGGTCCATGCTTTGGTCGTGGGCCTTGGCCCATCGCAAAATTTGATCAAGGACGCCTTTAGAGCAGCCGGCCTTGAAAAAAGATTGCATTTAACCGGGGTTTTACGTTATCAGGATTTAGTTGATGCTTATTTTGCCATGGATGTTTTCGCGTTTGCTTCATTAAGCGAAACGCAAGGGATAGTTCTTATTGAAGCTATGGCAGCAGGGGTTCCGGTGGTAGCATTGGATGCTCCGGGAGCGCGGGAGGTCGTAGAAGATTATCATAACGGCCGGTTGCTCAAAGAGATGGATCAGCAAAGTTTTGTTGATGCTCTTATCTGGTCTTTATCCCGGGCTCCTGAAGATTTACAAACCATAAAGCAGATCGTAAGAATGACGGTGCAGAAATACCCGATTCAATCTGCCGCCAAACACATGTTAGAGATTTACGATAAAATTAGATCAAGAAGATCTGTTTCTCTGGGCAAAAAAAATAGTTCGCGCTATCTCATCCTGTGGCGCATGAAAGCGGAGTGGGATATTTGCAGCAATTATATTAAATCCGTAATTACATCAGTGTTCGAAGGAGGCTTTCAGAAAACAGAGCCCGTCAAGATTAAAGATACGACGGTAAAGAACGGAAAGGAATCCTTGAAGGAGAATAAGCCATGAAAGGAAAAAATAAAAACAAAGAATCAATTAAGAATCAGGTAGAAACTCGCACCGTCGCAGAAAGAATAATTATTAAGCAGCTTCACCATGAAATTGAGGAACACAAGAAAACAGATCAAATAACTCAAGATGCTCTTGCCTATGCAGAGAACATTGTAGATACTGTGCGCGAACCTTTGCTGATTCTGGATGCAGATTTGAAGGTAGTTTCAGCCAATCGTTCATTTTATCGAGTTTTTAAGGTAAAGCCCGAAGATACCTATAAACAGCATATCTATAATTTAGGAAATCGTCAATGGGATATTCCGAAACTGCGAGAGTTGCTGGAGGAGATCCTTCCTAAAACCACGAGTTTTGATAATTTTGAGGTCGAACATGATTTTCCTGATGTCGGAAAACGAATAATGCTCTTAAATGCTCGTAAAATTTATCGAAAGCTTAATCATACAAAGCTTATCTTACTTGCTATCGAGGATATTACCGAGCACAGGCGGATAGAGGATAGCCTGGAGAAGACTGTAAAAGAACTGGAGATTATTAAGAAATCTACAGATGAAGTCAGTGAATTAGCCGAGAGCATCATTAACACTGTGCGTGAACCCTTAATTTCTTTGGATCAAGACCTCAGGGTAGTCTCCGTCAGCCGTTCCTTCTATGAATTCTTTAAGGTAAAACCTGAAGAGACTGTGGGACAGCTGATCTATGACCTGGGTAATAAACAGTGGGATATTCCCAAACTGCGGGAACTGTTGGAAACCATCCTTCCTCAAAAAGCGACCTTTGATAACTACGAAGTAGAACATGATTTTACCACTATTGGCAGGCGTATCATGCTGTTGAACGCCCGGCAGATTGAACGGGGGATGGGCAAGGAGCGGATCATCCTTCTGGCTATCGAGGATATTACCCAGCGCAGGGAGATAGAAAAGGGCCTGGAAAAAGCCCATAAAGAGTTACAGGATTTGGCCGTCGAGTTAAAACGTGCCACTCGGGCAAAATCCGAGTTCCTGGCTAACATGTCGCATGAGCTCAGGACTCCACTTAACTCCATTAACGGTTTCTCTGAGGTATTATACGACGAGACTTTCGGGCCGCTTAATGAGAAGCAGAAAAAATACGTTAATAATATTTTGACCAGCGGAAAGCATCTTCTCTTGCTGATAAATCAGATACTCGATATGGCAAAAATTGAAGCCGGGAAGATGAATCTGGCATTATCCAATTTACCCATAAAGAGCCTGTTAAATGAGATTTCACTGTTGGTAGCGGATATGGTCAGTAAAAAGAAAATTGAAATGTTGCTGGAAATAGCCGAAGATCTGCCGGATATTGAGGCGGATGAGCTTAAGGTAAGAGAGATAATTTATAACCTGCTTTCAAATGCGGCTAAGTTTACCCCTGAGGGTGGTAAAATCGGCATGCGGGCGAAGAAAACCGATTCCGGGATAGAAGTAGTGGTTTGGGATACGGGAATCGGTATCGCATCTGAAAACACGAAGAAAATATTCGAAGGATTTTTCCGGGTCGATACCCCATATTCCCGTGTAACTGAAGGGACCGGACTGGGTTTGCCGCTCTCTAAAAAGCTGGTTGAGTTGCATGGTGGAAAATTTTCCGTAGAATCAGAGGGGTTAAATAAAGGTACCCAGGTCAGGTTCACTTTGCCGATTATATCTAGAAAGGTGGTGTGAGATGAAGACAAGGGCCTTGATTGTCGATGATAATGACAACAATCTGACGTTGGAAAAAGACCTCTTGGAGGTCGCTGGCTTCGAAGTATTTCTAGCTAAAAATGCTACCGATGGAATTGCCAGCGCCAGGAAAGAAAAACCGGATATCATAGTTATGGATATGCGGCTTCCTGATATGCGCGGTTCCGAAGCCGCCAAGATATTGCGCCAAGACAAAGAGATAAGCGATATCCCGATTGTTTTTGTGACTGCTTCTGTAATGGCAGAAGGCAGGGAAGAGATAAACGCTATAACTAACAGCGGGTTCATAGGCAAGCCGATAAATACGCGCACATTTGCGAAAGAAGTCAGTCAGTTCATTAAGTGAGTTTTGGGAACTCAAATTCAAAAGAGGTAGAAGAT
Organism: Candidatus Omnitrophota bacterium; assembly: GCA_023227925.1. Classification (GTDB taxonomy): domain Bacteria; phylum Omnitrophota; class Gorgyraeia; order Gygaellales; family Profunditerraquicolaceae; genus JALOCE01. The sequence continues at coordinate 8,762 of JALOCE010000054.1, read as the reverse complement.
GAAAGGCAAACCATTAATTTTAGTTGTTGATGACCAGCTTCAAAACATTGAACTTCTCGAAGCATATCTTGTTCCGCAGGGTTATGAAGTCATCAAGGCGGCGAGCGGTGAAGAAGCGTTGGAAAAACTTGTCCATAATCAAATCGATCTGATCCTTCTGGACGTAATGATGCCCAAGATGTCCGGCATAGAGGTGCTGGAGAAATTGCGTGCCGATGACAAGACTAAGGCGATCCCGGTGGTGATGGTAACCGTACTTAAGGAGATCGAAGACAAGGTAAAAGCCCTTGAGGCAGGATGTGATGATTTTATCTCCAAGCCCTTTGATAAGGTTGAACTATTGGCAAGGGTTAAGTCTATACTCAAGATAAGTTATTACCGCCGGCAATTAGAGGAACAGGAGAAGTTTAAGGCAGTGGTTGATAAAGTAAGCGATGGTATCGCTATCTGTAGCCCGGATTATCTGATCAAAGATAGCAATGCGGCGATTTTAAATTATTTAAATATTACCGATGCGGCGAATGTTAATTTGGTCGAAATGCTATTTAAGAATTACTCTGTTTCTATAAATAAAGAAGCCCTGTTGGATTTAACGATTGCGCATAAAACATTTGATATTGTACGGCAGAAATCAGAAACTACAGAGGCATTATATTTAGAGGTAAATTTTAATGTGGTAAAGAATCCAGCCGGAGAGCTGTTAAGTATTGTTTTTATTTTGCGTGATGTTACCGCAGCGCGCGTGGAAGAATCCCTGAAACAGGATACCCTGGCTCTTATTTCGCATAAACTGCGTGCACCGTTGGGAGTGATTAGCGGGAACATATCATTACTTCAGGATGGATCATATGGAGCTCTTAATGAGGAGCAAAAAAAAGCAATTGATAGTGTTTCTAAACAATCTTCTTTACTTGTTTCAATAGTCGAGGAACTGCTTGGGTTTACCATAGCAGGTAGCCACTGATTTCTAAAGAATATGAAGGCCAATAAAATACTTATTGTATTAGCAATAGTTTTAACTATTTTTGTAAATTACGGTTTATTGAAGGCAGAAACTGTCAATTATGATTTTACCGGAGAAAGTATTCAGTATGGCGTACAGCCTGTCGGGAAATCAGAATATAATAATCTTGGAACGTTTGATCTAAAGGTAGTGAAGGCGAATTTAATAACGCTTAAGAGCAAAATATTATTTGTCGAGGTCGCGGAAAAGATCTATAGCGATCCGGTAAGCCTCCTGCCATATAAAACAGAGCGCACTACTTCAGCTCCCTGGTTTAAAGAATACAGGACGGAAGAATACGATCAGAAAAATTTTACAGTCGTAGTAAAAAAGTTTAAAAATAAAAAGTTAGTAAAGAGCCAGATGATCAAATCAGGCGTCCCGATTCAGAATATGAACTTGCTTCTTTTTTATCTGCGTAAGCAACATGACCTTAAAATAGGTTGGCATTTTACTGCGAATATCCTTGATGAACTTCGGATCTTGGAGTTGGAGTTAAAATTAATTTCAATCGATGAAATAACGGTTCCCGCCGGTAAATTCCAGGCTTACCATTTTAAAAGCACTCCCGATAAGTTTGAAGTCTGGATCTGTAAAGACGGCCCGCGGATTCCGCTTAAAATAATAGTCAAAGGCATTGTCAATTGCACTATTCTTATGAAAGGATACAGCCTTCATAATAATAGGTAAGCTATGGAAGAAGAATATTTTTTAAATCTGCTCCAAAAATACAGCCAAACTCATATTCTCGGGCATTATCAGTCGTTAAGCCTTCCGGAAAAAGAAAAATTTATTAGTGAAATGGGGAAGCTTGATTTTGAGCTCGTTTTTTCACTTTATGAAAAGGTTTCCCAGCAAAAATCTCCCATCAAGCATAACATAGATATCTATCCGTCGCGGATATTTACTATTCCTAAAAATTCAGATGAGCAGGTTGAAATGGAAGAGGCGCGCATATCGGGCGAGTCTTTAATTCGCAAGAATAAGATAGCTGTTTTGATCGTAGCCGGAGGCCATGGCTCTCGTTTGGGTTTTAATGGCCCAAAAGGGATGTTTCCGATCTCTCCCGTAAAAAACAAATCCTTATTTCAGCTTTTTGCCGAGTCGGTCAAGGCTTTATCTTTGCGCTACAAAGTTGTTGTTCCGTTGTTGATAATGACAGACACTGAAATTCTACCGGAAGCAAAAGACTTTTTTAAAACACATAATTTTTTTGGCCTCGATCCGCAAACCGTGCATTTCTTTGAGCAAGAGATGCTTCCTACTCTGACTGTAGATGGAAAATTAATTTTAAAAGATAAAACCCATCTATTTGTTAATCCAAACGGCCACGGCGGCTGTATTAAGGGGCTATATGATTCAGGTTTATTAAAAAAGCTAATTGAAGATGGATACTCCGATTTGTTTTATTGCCAGATTGACAATCTCTTAGTAAAGATAATGGATCCGGCTTTCGTCGGGTATCATAAGGCGGAAGATTCAGAAATGTCTACTAAAGTAGTGCGTCGCAGGAGTTGCGAGGAAAAAGTCGGGATCTTTGCCGCTGAAGATGGCAAGGCAAAAATTATTGAGTACAGCGAATTAGATCCGGATAATCGCGGCATCTTGGATAATAAAGGACAAATTCGAGATTGGGCGGGGAATACCGCAATACATATGATCTCGCTTGCTTTTATTCAGCGTTTAGATGAACATGGATTTTCTTTGCCGTATCATCATGCTGTTAAAAAGGTAAATTCATTGGGAGTAGAGGGGGAGATCGCAGAAATTGAAGGATGGAAGTTTGAAACATTTATTTTCGATGCCATTCCTTTAGCGAAAAAAACCTGCTGTATGGAAATATCCCGCGAAGAAGAATTTGCTCCGCTAAAAAATAAAGATGGCGATGATTCTCCGGAAACTGTTAGAAAGATATTGAGTAACATGTATAAAAATTGGCTTCATGATACAGGAATTGAAGTAGAGCCGCAGGTAAGAGTGGAGATCAGCCCTCTTTTTGCATTGTCTAAAGAAGAATTACGCAGCAAGATTAAAGGAGTGAACATCAGGGGTGATAAAGATATTTATTTAGAATAATTTTTATATATACGTGTAATTATATTTTTCCTGATATCGGCAAGCGAATAATGCTCTTGAATGCGCGTAAAATTTATCAAAAGGCCAGCCACGCAGAGCTCACCGGCTGTGTAAATTTCAGATCGACAATGGAGCTTTTAGAAAAAGAAATCGCCCGCTCCCAGCGAAGAGAGGAGGGGAAAATCGGAGAACGAGCCATATCGCGTTGGTGTTTATTTTCCAGATGTATCAGAGAGCAGTAAAGAAAAGTTATCAGAGTGTATTGAATTTTAAAAATAATTGAGCTAAATCATGGAGGTAAATACGATGAAGAAATATATTAGGGGATTTAGTATCTTGGTTTTAGGGATCCTGGTTATATCGCTTAGTGCCTGCGCTACATGCAGAACGTCATACCGCAGAGAACTATCTCAAAATCCTAAATTAGCAGAAGCGAATACGAGCTATAAAAAAGCCATAGATTGGTTAGACAAGGCAGAATGTTCTTCAATGCCCTCCGACGCAGAAAAATCTTATAGAACCGCAGAATCTTATGTTTCAGACGCTATCTTTAAGTTGAAAGAACTGGGGCATGATAATAATATAGACGTTTCCGAAGATGTCTATTATTGTGAAAAAATAAAAACAGAAACAGACGTTAAGATAGGCCAGGCTGAGAGAGCAAGGTAATTCCCTTCCTATAATATATACTTGAAATAGCGAGAGGTTTCCCCTCGGCTAATATGAGAGGGGAAACCAGTTTTTATTTCCGCGGGAAAAAATACTTGACAAGCAAAGAGAAGATGTTATACTTTTAATGACGATGATGTCAAAGAGGCAAAGAAGCTCCAAAAAATAATTTGGAGCTTTTTCATTTTTAAGGACAAAGGCGCCCTTTTTAAAGCAAAAATGCTTTGAAAGGGGCTTATTTTATAGACGATGGCGTCTTTAATCCAGCGATGGATCCAAGACGCCTTTTTTTGGCGGGAAAGGAAAAATGCAAAAAATAATGACTTTTAACATATTGATTGCTCTTCTAATTTCAGGACTATGTTTCTTCAATTTAGCTTACGCAACTCCTACTACCTTGATTTGGGCTCCATCCACGGATATCCAACCCTACGGCAAGATCCATCTGAATATTGATAATTATACTCCAATTCAAAGTAGGGATCGTAACGGAAATAAGCTCTATGTGCAGCAGGTTTATGGCCCGACCTTTAGCCTGTTGTCGGATAAGCCAGAAGATAATCTTTTAGGTAAACTCTGGTCGCCTTTGGGCAAAATCATGGCAGAGACAGGATTTGATTACAAGAAAGGATTCGGCCCGCTGCTGGATAAATGGCCGGTATACTTTCATTTCAAGTTCGGCGTGCCTGAGGACGCATATTTTAAGCATATGCCAGGTTTTGCTATAGGTGCGTATGATATGGGTTATAAGCATAATTATACCGATTACAACGTTTGGTATCTCAGGGGTGCCAAAACTATTTCTATAGGGAAATTCAATCTGGGCAGGTTCTCCGCAGGCTATTTTAACGGTAATGCCAGACTTTTAAGGAACAAAAACGGCGACCGTGATAATATCGGTCCGATGTTTGCCTGGGAACGCACTATGTCAGAGATAAGTGATAAGTTATGGTTATGCATAGACTATCAGGGCACGCAATCAAGTTACGGTGCGCTTAATTTTGGTTTTTCCTGGAAATTTACCAAGAATATCTCGGCAATAGTCGGCTACGACATATACAACAATCCTAATGCTAAGAATACGATAACCTTTCAGTTAGATATTGATTTATAAGAAGGAGTAAAAAATGATAAATTCAGGAGATACGGCGTGGGTTTTGATTTCATCAGCCTTGGTTTTATTGATGACTCCCGGCCTGGCCTTCTTCTATGGAGGTATGGTCAGGAAAAAGAATATTTTAAGCGTGTTGATGCAATGTTTCATTATTATGTGCGTTTTAAGCCTGCAGTGGGTCCTTTTCGGCTACAGCCTTTCGTTTGCGCCGAATCAAGGGTTTTGGGGCGGTTTTAATTGGTTTGGTTTAAAGGGTGTTGGTTTTGAGGCCTATCCAGATTACGCGGCAACAATCCCGCATCAGGCGTTTATGATTTTCCAGGCAATGTTCGCAATTATCACCCCGGCCTTGATTATCGGTGCCTTTGCGGAGAGGATGAAATTTTCCGCTTTTCTTTTGTTTACGCTCCTCTGGGCTACATTTGTGTATGATCCGCTCTGTCACTGGGTTTGGGGTATGGGAGGCTGGTTAAGGAATTTAGGGGCGCTTGATTTTGCGGGCGGAACAGTGGTGCATATCAATGCCGGGATAGCCGCCCTGGTTACTGCTCTAATATTAGGTAAGAGAGTCAATCTGGAGAAGAATGTCCCTATGCCGCATAATATGCCTTTTGTGGTATTAGGCACGGGCCTCTTGTGGTTTGGCTGGTTTGGGTTTAATGCGGGCAGCGCCTTAGCAGCTAATGGTTTGGCAGTAAATGCTTTTGTGGTTACTAATACTGCTGCAGCAGCCGCGGGTTTAAGTTGGGCGCTTGTAGAATGGCTCCACAATGGTAAGCCGACGATATTCGGCGTCTGTTCCGGGGCGGTGGCGGGATTAGTTGCGATTACTCCGGCTGCTGGTTTTGTCAGCGTGATCCCTGCGATAATCATAGGATTGCTGGTCAGTGTATTTTCTTTTATCGCGGTTACCGTGATCAAGCCAAAATTAGGATACGATGATTCGCTTGATGCTTTCGGCGTACACTGTGTAGGTGGTATTTGGGGTGCTTTGGCAACCGGATTATTCGCCTCTAAGTTAGTTAACCCTGCCGGGGCAGACGGATTATTTTTTGGCAATCCGAAGCAGCTGTTTATCCAGGCAGTTGCTGTTTTAGTCACCGTAGGCTATACCTTTATAGTTACCTTAGCGATTTACAAATTAGTTGATTTATTGATCGGCGTGCGGGTAAAAGAAGAAGAGGAGCTTATGGGGCTGGACATTACCCAGCATCACGAAAGAGCTTATACCGTACTTGAATAACTTTAGAAAGAGACTCGGAGGTCAAAATGAAGTTAATCATCGCTATAATTCAGCCTTCTAAATTAGAAGAAGTAAAAGAAGAGCTTTATAAGCAGGAAGTTAATCTTGTCACTGTAAGTGAAGTGATGGGGCACGGCCGTCAGAAAGGTATTACAGAGATTTATCGCGGCGCAAAAGAGACAGGTAACCTTTTAAGAAAGATACGGCTTGAGATCGCTGTAAATGATAATTTTGTTGAATCCACAATTAAAGCGATTGTAAAAGGCGCCAAGACCGGCGAGACCGGCGATGGGAAAATCTTTGTTTTGGATCTACAGGAATGTATCCGTATTCGTACAGAAGAACGCGGCTCAATAGCCATAGGATAACCGCACACAGTGCGGTATAAAATTAACGCTAAACGCCAGAGGCAGCATTAACTTTAAGGGGGAGAAAAATGAGTATCAGGCAAAAGGTTCTTTTTAAAATTAATAGCGCTAAACTTGAAAAGATTGATTTTCCGAAGAAAGTTTCCGGTTATTTTGGCGAAAATACCTTTAGTATGGGGACCATGCAAAAGCATATTTCTAAATCTACGTTTAAGGCATTTAAAACCTGGCTGACTGAAGGAAAAATCATAAGCCTGGCCCAGGCAAATGAGATTGCGGATGCAATGAAGGAATGGGCGATGTCTAAAGGCGCTACATATTACACCCACTGGTTCCAGCCGATGACCGGGCTTACCGCGGAAAAACATGATAGTTTTATTTCTATCACCGGACCCGGTAAGGTGATAGAAAAGTTTTCTGGAAGTAAATTGATTCAGGGAGAGCCGGATGCTTCCAGCTTTCCTTCGGGAGGAATGCGCGCAACCTTTGAAGCGCGCGGCTACACTGCCTGGGATCCTTCCAGCCCGGCATTTATCATTGAGAGTACCCTGGGGAAGACATTGTGTATTCCTACAATTTTTATCTCTTATCACGGCGCATCCCTAGATAAGAAATTGCCGCTTTTGCGTTCTGATGAGGCTTTGAGCAAAGCAGCAATAAATCTACTCAAGCTTTTCGGGCATAGCGGTATAAAGAAGGTATTTTCTACCTGCGGACCGGAACAGGAGTATTTCTTGATCGATAAGAATTATTACAATCTACGCCAGGACTTGGTAATGGCCGGGCGCACTTTAATCGGCGCACCATCTCCTAAGGGGCAGCAGTTAGAAGATCAATATTTTGGCACGATTAAAGAGCGCGTGGTTAACTTTATGTTTGAGGTGGCGCAGGAAGCTTATAAACTGGGTATTCCTTTGATGACCAGGCACAACGAAGTAGCGCCGCATCAATATGAATTTGCTCCGATATTCGAGGAATCTAATATTGCTTGTGACCATAATCAGCTACTCATGGAATTAATGAAGAAGGTCGCCCTGCGGCATAATCTGGTTTGCCTTTTACATGAAAAGCCTTTTGCCGGGATCAACGGAAGCGGAAAGCATTTAAACTGGTCGTTATCAGACGATAAGGGCAATAACCTTTTGAATCCCGGAGAAACTCCGGAAGATAATTTACAATTCTTGACAATTTTAGCGGCGGTATTGCGCGCAGTCTACCTGCATGCAGACCTTTTGCGCGCCAGCGTTGCCTTGGCCGGTAATGAACATCGCCTAGGCGCTAATGAAGCGCCACCTGCGATCATCAGCGTGTTCCTGGGAGAGCAGTTGACTAAAATTCTGGATATGCTGGAGAACGGCAGCAAGGCCAAGGTTTCCAGGAAAGATATCATTGATTTGGGGATCAGCCGGTTACCTACATTCAACAAAGACACGACAGATAGGAACCGCACTTCGCCGTTTGCCTTTACCGGCGCCAAATTTGAGTTCCGCGCCGTGGGTTCGTCGCAGAATATTTCCACGCCCATTACTATCATTAATACGATTATCGCGGATAGCTTAGAATATGTCACTAACCAGATCAAAACATTTAAAGATACGGGTAAGGATTTTAATTCCGTGGTCTTGAAGGTAATAAGCTCTATTATTAAAGAAACAAAGGCTATCCGTTTTGAAGGCAATAACTATGCAGAGGACTGGATAAAAGAGGCAAAGAAAAGGGGCCTGCCGAATATTGCCGCCACCTATGAGTCATTAGAGGCCTTTGGCGAAAAAAATAATATCGCTCTTTTTGAGAAATATAAAGTTTTTTCCAAGGAAGAATTGGTTGCCCGGTATCACATCTGGATCCATATGTACAATCTGACCCTGGAAATCGAAGCTAATACTTTAAAAGAGATGGTTAACGCTTCGGTAGTGCCTGCAGGTTATAAATATGAAAAGTTGCTTGCCGAAACGCTGCAGGAACTTATCTCATTGGGAAAAGGCGCTGATCTAAAGATCGACCCCGCGGCCTTGGAGGATAGAAAAAAACATTTAAGCGATATAGTTTCCAAGATCTACTATGTCAGGCGCAATACCAATGAAATGGATAAGCTGCTGGAAAAGGCTAAAGAGTGCGATGATAAAGAGCGCGCCGAGCTTTACTTTAAAGAGCTTAAGCCGTTGATGGAGCATATCCGTAAGCACGCGGATGAATTGGAATGCGTGGTTTCGGATGACGCCTGGGATCTGCCAAAATATAGAGAGATGCTGTTTATAAAATAAAATGAGATATCACCATCTACCCGGA
>JALOCE010000002.1 GCA_023227925.1 Candidatus Omnitrophota bacterium | reverse complement strand
GCGAAGTGCTATCGCCACTCACGCTTGCGCGCGAAGTGCTATCGCCACTCACGCTTGCGCGCGAAGTGCTATCGCCACTCACGCTTGCGCGCGAAGTGCTATCGCCACTCACGCTTGCGCGCGAAGTGCTATCGCCACTCACGCTTGCGCGCGAAGTATTACCATCGCCCGCAATCTTGATCGCGAACCCGCGATCACCAAAGAACGATGAAATATCGCGCGATAATAGCGGCCTCTGCGCGAACGTTTCTCGCGCCTCGGCGAGAACGCGCTCGAGCGTCGATGTGTTCTGTTGCGGCGCAATCGCGGGCCGCGCTCCGCCATCCGCGCCGCGCAAACTTCTCCGCGAGCGCAATATACCTCCCTCGTGCGGGCGTTCTTGTGATGCGGACATACTGAATCGAAATATATAGAAATCGCTTCCTCTAAGATAAATGACTGACGTCAGTTTTGACTACGCGCCGCGGCTCGCAGAGAGAATAGGTGGCGTGCTGCGCGGTGGGGATGAATTCGCGCGCGATGAATATCCGGATCTCGCGCCGTTTCAAATTTCGCCCGCGCGCGCGAATGGAAATACGCGCCGGCGCGGTAACGCGTTACCGCGCACTAAATCATCTGGTATCGTGCCTGCGCGCGATGTCGGTGCGCAGGCGCGCGACAGACCCACGAGCGCGGACGAAAGCATAATCGAGGTATACGACACCGCGCGCCAATTCACGGATATCTATTCGGCACCGGACGCGGATAAAGAGCGCCTATTCATGCTCGATGTTGACGGCGATCGCGCGCTCGCGCGCCATTTCGTTGTGCTCGCGAATCACGCCGCGATCACGCGCGCGACGTTTCGGCGACACCCGAATCCCGAGATAATGGCGCGCCAACTCATTCTTATCGCGCAGGATTCGCGGTTGTTCCCAGCGCCGATAATCGTCCCGCGCTGCCGCCCGATCACGACTGAAACGTTCGCCGAGCGCGCGCGCAAGAGCAATCTGATGCAAATAATACGAGGAAAAACGGTCCGCGCGCATCGCATCACCAAGCGCATAACCGCGATTCCGACAATAACCATCGCGACCGCGGTGCCGTTATCCTCAACAAGCCAAGGAGCGCCCGCGACAACGCAGCCGCGCGCGCGCGAAACAACCGGAATACAGTTCCCGCAGCGCATAATCGCAACAATGGCGGGCACGCAACGCGATGCGATCGCGACCGTCATTCCGCCCAATATCTCAGTCGAAATAATGGAACTCGCCTTCGCGCCGAGCCAGACCAGCGCGTTCGCGGTCGGCGTGATTCCGGGCGCGCTCGCGATTACGACCATCGGCGCACAACCAGAGCGGCCCGCGTTTGCATTCGATCCGCGCGAACCATATCTTCCGCGCATCATTTCGATGGCCAGCGATAGCGTCGCTCCCGCTCCCGCTATTACTCCCGCTATCGCTCCCACTCCTCCGCCCGCGACGTACGCGAAGATATTTCTCCACCTGCGGCTCCTATTCCAGCAATATTATTTCGCGCGCCCCGACGCGACAACGGCCCCGCACGCCGACGACCGCGATTTCGCGGATAACGCACAGGGCGAGGAAATAGATGTTGTTCCCACCGATCCGCGCGCGCAATCGCTCTTCGAAATCGCGCGCCTTCTCGGATTCGCGCTTCCATACGCGCGCGATCGCGCGTCCATCATTGCGGATTTTATGCGCGCGGGTGCATCCGACACATACTTTCGCATCGCGCATCTCGACGACCCAGCCCCTGCCGCGGCAGACGCAGCAGAGACGATTCGCGCCGCCGCAGCATCGCGCGCGGCAACGGTACGTGCGATCGCGGATCATCGCGCGAACATGAACCGCCTCGAAATTCTCGCGTCTCTCATCGAAGATAACTTCCCGCGTAAAATAGCGCGCAGTATAGCGCGCGATCCATTCGGCGGCATGGGTCCCGAAATCGGGAATCTTGTGGCGCGCGGCATTCGCCTGCGCGTCGCGAGTGAGCACGAATTGTTCGCGCGGCTATCGCCCGATGAGCGCGCGTTCATTCTCGCGTCTTACGCCGCCTTCCGCCGTACCGCGCCAGCGCGTGCGCACTGCGAGCATATGCGCGCGGTTGCGACTCTCGCGCGCTCCACTACCGCGCGCGCCATCGCGGACGCGCTCGCGGTTCTTTCGAAAATTCTCGCTAACGCGGTGTCCGAGAACCCCAGCGCGATGATAAAATGCGCGTTGTGCTCGCAGGATGCGATTTGCCCACACACGCTCGACATCGCGAATGTCATCGCGCAACATGGGACGCGCAAGAACGAGCGCGATCGCATTGCGCAATATATCGATCGCATTCCGGGGCGCGGGCTTTATTATTGCCGCATTTGCGGCGCGCAATTCGAGCACGCGCTCGCGGTCTCCGATGATGTTGATCGCGCGACGTCCGAGAATAAAGAGCTCGCGGATGATATTCTGCGCGAGATTAATATGATTTCGCGCTTCATCCGCGCCACGCGCGTTACCGATCAGGCCGCATTCGCGCGCAACGTCGCACAGCATATTTATCCGCATATCGAGATGATTGAGGGACGCATAGCCATCGCGCAAACAAGTCTCGCGTCCGAGCTTTCGGCGCGCCTGCGCGTCTACATCGCGATTTATGTCTTCGCGGACGCGATCGTCAACGCGGAGCGCATGGGGATCATATTCGATGGAGTCACGCTCCCGCGCGACTCGGATGACAAACGCGCGCGCGCGATTTTGATCAAAAACGCGATCGATAAGATCGCACTCGTCGAGAATGTTGCGCTGAACCAGATCCCCGGATTCACGCGCGATGTTATCGGCGCGCGCATTAGCGCGGCAATTCGCGAGCTCGGGACCGTTGCCGCGGATATGCCGTTCGAATCACCGCCTCGCGATTACCGCGCGGTGGCGATGTATGACCCATTAATCGCGATTATTCACAACGCGTGCCCCGGCATATTCGCGCGTCAGGCCACCGCCGCGCCATCACTCGCGCTTGCGCGCGGAGTATTACCATCACTCGCGCTTGCGCGCGGAGTATTACCATCACTCGCGCGCAATAATAAAGACCCGTTTGATTACGAGTACGCTGCGCTCGCGGCGCTCCCCGAGAAGCCGAGTGACCCGAAAAATATCCTCGCGCCTCTATTTGCGCGCTGTAGTAATGCGCGGTCGGGTATCGTTGCGCGATTGCGCGAGATTATCGAGCATCGCTTATTCGATTACGCGATCGCGACCACCGATCGCGCCATAACGGACATTCGCGCGCGCCATTCCGCCGAGAACGCCGCGCAACGCGCCGCCGAAAGCGTATCCATCGCTCGCGCGGGTCGCGCTGATGGCGCCGCGACGCGCGTACCCGAAATCTCAATCATTCGCGCGCACGCGCCGCCATTTTCATCGTATAATACGCCAACGCGCGCGCGTACACTCGGCGCAGTATACGATGAGAATGGCGTCGCGCATGTGTGGAACGTTCTCATTTTCGCGCCTACCGTGGCGCCCGGACCGATAATCGAGGTAAAATTCGGCTCGCCCGAAGCGTCCGACGCATTCGCGCGCGCGGATATCGCGTATATCGACAAAAAATGCGCCGCGTGCGGCATTCTCCAATCGAAAACGTCCGCGCTCGACGATCGCGCCATTCGCGCGGCCATAGACGCGCGTGCGGCCATGGAGAACTTCTACCAGTTCTACGAGGCGCGATGCCCCGCCGATGGTCCGCACGCGTTCGCGAGCTCAACCGACGCGATCGCGCCCGCATGCACTAAATGCGGATATTCATCCGCGCTCGCGCGTAGCTACGATCGCGCCTATTTCGATCGCCATATCGCGAAATTCCGCGAGCATATCGCGTCGCCCGCGCCCATTACGACCATCGCTGGGCGCCGCGTTTCCAAGCGCGATGAGGATATTGATACAATAGCGCGCGCAATCGCGCGACAACCGTGGTCGCTCAATTATGAAATTCTCGTCGACGCAGCCGCCGTGTTCGGCATTGAGAGGCGCGATTTCCAAACGCTCGGCGCGCGCGAGGGTCTAACGCGCGACAAGCTCGCGGATGAATCATACGTCGCGCCCGTCCCCAAATCCAGCGTCAGCGCGCGCATTTTCGCGTTACGCTCGTACATTTTCGAGATTTTCGCGCTCTATAATGTCATCCGCGGTGATCTGTTGCGCAGTGGTCGCCGCGGTGCAATCACGCGCTCGGTCGCGCAATTCGCGGATGATCTCAAGCGCGAATACGCGAGCGGCGGCCCCGCGTTTGATCGCGCGGCGTCCGAGCTTCCGCCGCTGGGTGATATTGTAGCACCGATCGTGCGCAATCTCGAGCCCGATGGCGCGGGTGCATCCGCGTTCGCGAGCGATATTATTCTCGCGCGCGTCATATTGATGTTCGCGGAGCATTATCACGATAAAACGGCCAAAATCGTCGATTTCTATCTGGAAACACTGTGTCGCGTTCTCAGCGCGCTCGCGCAATACAAGCCGCGCGCGGATGGCGCGGCGGCGGCGCCATCGCGGCCGCTAACCGCGGTGTTCGCGCGCACGTTCGTCGCGCACCTTTTCGCGCGCGAAAACATAACCATCCGCGGCGATCGCTTCAGCCTGAGCGTCGTCGAGGGGACGAAGCTCGCAAATGACGATTTCGATATCGCCGCGTCCGATCCTGCGGCGATGCTCTATGATGAATATGAGGACGCGGGCGCCGAAATAGTGCCCGCGGACGACGACGCGCGCGACGGTGAAACGGACCCATTTTCTCTCGATTCGTTCGATCTGGATCACGGCGATGACGACGCGGACGACGGGCCGGTCGTTATTCGCATCGGGAACGACGTTGGGTGGTAATGGCAATACTCCGCGCGCGAGTGATGACAATACTCCGCGCGCACCCACGCCAGCGCGCTGGCGCGCCCGCGATTTAAACGCCCGCGTGCTTAAAAGCAAAGCCCGCCCGAAATTTGAAGAAGCCGCGAAAACGATAGCCATGGAGCCCGATATGACGCCCGGTAGCGATCTTGCACAGCAGTTTCTTCGCGATGGATGCGCGAGCGACGCGCCAGACGATAGCGACGCTCCATTGCCGGTGCGCGGTGGCGCGAATTCGAATATATGCCCGTCGTGCGCGATCGCGATGGACACGCAGGGCGATGAATACGTGTGCTCGCATTGCAAGCGCATCGCGCCGCATATCGATGATCATCTCACGAGCGATATGACGCATAAACGCGATCCGCGCCGCCATTATAGCTCGAGCGACCCGATGAAAGCCCAGCGCAATAACGTGTACGAGAGCCTAATCGAGCGCCGCGAAACCTATTTGCGCGTGATTGCAGCGCGCCGAGGCTTACCGTACGTTCTCAATAGCTCGCGGATCGATAGTGCGGGCGCGCTCGCGCCATTCGCGCCGTCGACCGCGGCAATTATCGCGACCGCGCGCGTTTATAATGATATCCAACGCAACGCGCTCGCCAAGGGCGCGCCATACGTGCGGCGCGGCGATGTCAAGAATGAGATTCTCGCGGCAATATTGTTCGCCGAATGCGGGCGCACGGAGCAGCGGAGCAAGAAAGAGATCGCCGAGATGATGGGGCTGCGCACAGAAGGTTTCTCGCGCGGTTACGAGCAACTGCTTCTGCAATCCGCGGATGGCAACATTACGCTCGACGATGACGCGCAGATATGCGACAATAAAATCGCGTTCTATTACGGCAAAACGCTTGGCGCATTCATCGCGCAATCTGCGCCCGCGAGTGATTCGTCTGTCGCGTCCGATGAGCCGCCAGCGCAAACCGCGCCCGATGAATCGCCGAGCAACACCGCCGCGCACGCTGATATCGCGACACTACTGCGCGACACGATTAACCGCGCGAATATAAAATTCATCCGCGCGGTCGTAATGAGCTCCATTCGCCATTATATCGGCGTGCGCAGCCAGCTACAGAGCAAAATCGTCGGCGCGATATGGTTTATTATCGTCGCGATGCACTACCCGATCGCGATCCGCGATATTGATGGGATGTCCGGCGGCATCAAGAAAAACACGTTTCTCAAGTTCTCGCGCGCGATAATATGCTCGGCGCGACTGCGATGCATCGCGAAGCGCCATTTCCCTCATCTCGCCGCGCGCGGCGAAATCGCGCGCATCATTCGCGTATTGCGCGTCACGAAGAAGAGAGTGGCGGCGGCGCCGAAGAAATGAGTGGCGCGTGCGCGAATACGCGCGTTCGCGCGCTATTTTTTCCCGCGCGCAACCCGTTCAAAAGTGGCGCGCGCGGTCCCATATACATTGCGATGGATGCGCAGCAACATATCACCGGACAGACAATTCTCGCCGAGCGATGGATAACAACGCAACCAACGAATGGCGGCGACGCAGCGCGCGTCGCTGACGCCGTCGCGGCGCGCACATATACCATCGGCGATAAAATAGCGAGCGGTACGTTTTGCAGCGTTTACGAGTGCGCGCCATGCGATTCGCCGACAGAGCACCATTCTGACTGCGCTGTTGTGAAAATATTCGGCAGCGCGCGCCAATTCCGCCGCACTATTTTCGCCATGCGCGCGCTTGATCGCACCCTCGCAACCACCGCCGGCGCGCGCGATTACGTCGAGCGCGTTGACGGTTTCGGTAGCGCGATCGCGCACAGTACGCTGCGCGCAGCGCACGCCCTCGAAACGATACCGTTCGTTATAATGCCGCGCTACGAGATGCGATTGAAGGACTTCATACGCGAGCACGTCGCGCAATTCGACGCGGGATTACCCGCGCTCGCGACGCTCACCATCGCGAAGAACTTATTCCTCGCGCTCGACGCCCTTCAGGCGGCGGGAATCGTTCACGGCGACATCAAGCCCGGCAACATTATGATCCGCGCCGCGCCGGCGTTCGACGCGAAAACTGTAACGTCGCTGGACACAATACTATGCGATTTCGGATCAGCGCGTGAGCTCGCGCGCGCCGATCTGCTCCAGCCGGCGTGCGTCGGAACGATCCCATTCATCGCGCCCGAAATATTGATCGGGCGACCATATTCGCACGGCGCGGATATATGGTCCGCGATGGCCACGATATTCTCGATCATAACGGGCGATAATTTATTCGACGTATACGGCGAGGATGGTGCGGATTACGGCTTCGATCTTACCGGGCTCGCGGTCGCGAGCGACGCCTCGTCGCGCGAAGCATCGCCATCACTCGCACACGATTCGCGCAGCGCTGACAGCGACTCATGCTGCGCCGACACCGAATCGCGCGGCGATGATGTCGCGGACGATATTGATTTTCCGATGTTCTACGCGCACGTCGTTCTCATGTGGCGCGTCATCGGCAAACCGCCCGAAATATTCTGCGGCGACCATCGCGCGCGCGAATTTTATCATAATGGCGTGCCGCGCTATCATCGCGCTCTCGAATCGGGCACGATCACGCAGTTTATGTCGGCGAATTACCATAATATTAACCGCAACCAAATGACCCAGATAGAGGAGTTTCTGCGCCTGGGTCTGCAGTATATGGACGCGGATCGCGAGCACGCGCGGACTATTCTCGCGCATCAGTTTCTCGACCCAGTATTCGCGCGAGCGCGCGCCACCAGCGCAACGCCGGCGCCATCGCATCCGCGCGCGGGCAAAAAAAGAAAGACTTGACGCGCGGTAATCGCCGTGCGTCAAGCATCGGCGTCACAATATTCACCGCAAACAAAGAATATCGCGCCGCGGCGCGTGTCGCGATCGACCCGCGCGAAATTATACTGGCGCTCGATCATGCGCGCATCATCGCGATCACTCGCTCCGCACGCAAATGCGATTGTTGCTCTCGGAATGGGTATTCCGCGCGAACGTAGCGGCGCAATCGCGCGATCTATAACGGCGCCTGCGGCTTAATTTAGCGCCATAGCACCAGTTATAATCACGCGCGCGCGTTCAAAACAGCGCCGAATTGACGCGCGCGTTTTTTTCCCAGACGAAGATGGGTTTACCATCGCAGCCGCGCCATATCATTCGCCCGAGCGCCCAATCCAAATCGATCGCGACGTCGCAGATATCATCGCCAACATCGATCTTACCGCAAACCACGCCATCACTCGCGCTGCCGCCGCCGATCCACGCGCGCTCAACGTCGAAATCGAATGGGCGATTAATGACGCCGCGTCCGCCTTTCAGCGCGACAATCCACGCGCGCGACCTCGCGATTTCATCGCGAGGCTCGCCGATATACAAATAAGCATCGCGATATCCCGCCATATCGCAGCTCGCTCGTGTCGCGCACCAAAATCCGCTCATAAATGACCTCTCGCGCGCAATGCGCATCGCGCGCTCGCGCCGCCATTGTAGCGTGGCGATCACTATTATTATGATAATTATCACCGCGAGGATCATTCCGCGAGTATATCTTGCGCGCGAACGCTGAGCGAGCGAGCGATAAATGCGCACGCGAGCGCTTGAGCGAGCGAGCGATAAATGCGCGCGTGAGCGAAAAAAATAATCGCGCGCGGCGCGCGCATCAATCCTCGTTCGCATCAACGTCGGTATCCGCGCCTTCATCATCCGCGGGCGCATCTTCTTCCGCGCGCGCCGCTTTCCTTTCCTTAATAGCTTGCGCGCGCTCATCGAGGCGCGCGCGAATGGTCCGCGCGATCTGCAAAACACGCGCCGGCGCGGACGCCGCGATGCATAAGTATGGCAAATAATCGCGCTTGGCAGTAAACTTCCCGCCCATTATCGCCCCGAAGAACATCGCCTCCGCGAGTCCCTTTGCGACGCGCAGCATCGCGCTGATCGCGCGCGCGAGAAGTTCAGCATCCAGCGCGCCATGCGCAGTCAGCGACGACGCGATGAAGTTACGCGAATCCTTCGCGCGCAGCAAGCACGGCGTCCGCGGCTCGGGCATCGCGCCGATTTCATCGATAAATTCAGCGCGCGCCGCGTCGAGATCCCCGATGATGCGGTTGTGGATCTCCACCAGCAGCTCCAGGACCGGGCGGATCGCTTTCGGCATCGGATTATAATAAATCTCGCGGTCCTTGACGCTCGCGCTCAGCATGCTCAGCGGAATCACTTCCTGCGTGTCGTCGGGCAGCAGCGGCGCGATGAGCGCGCCATCGAGCGCTGAGAACGCGCGCATATAGAACTCGGTCAGCGCTTGCCTGTAGAAAACCACAGGACTGGGGGGCTGCCCGCCCGCGCGCTTAGGACGAGCGTTCGCCGCGGCCGATATCATCTTTGGCGCGCCGGCGCTCTTCGTTATGCGTCTCTTGGTTGCCATTATTGATTATATGGGAGCCCTCGGTATTCAATCCGCGGGCGGATTCATTTTTTATCGCGCGCTCGCGACGCTTTCGCGCACGCGACGCTTCCGCGTCGCGTCCCCGTCGTTGTTCCGGCCCCATCGCGTCGCGCGCGAAATATAAATGATCATCATATCCGCGGTCGTCGCGGTGCTCGCGTGCATAGTTACGCTAATAATCGGAATTTTGAATGCGCGCCCGCGATCTATATCTCGCGCGGATACGATGAAAACCGCGTCTACCCCCGGCGTCGGCGGCGGTGGTAGCGGTCGCGACGACGTTCCCCATCGCGACCGCGGAGCGCACTGCTCCCGAATATGCGCTTCGATTCGCGAATTGAGCCAACCGCACATTATGAGCGCGATCGCGGACATAACTCGCGCGCCACAGCCGCCCGATGCTGCCCCGATAATTCGCGTCGCCGATATTCCGGGCGCCGTGCCGTATCGATTGATACGGCACGCGCGTACGTCGCTGCACGTGGGGCAGCTCAAATTGCTCTTATCGGAGATACAATTCCTCACGGATTACGCCTGCGAATGCATTCGCGCCGATGACAATACTCCGCGCGCGAGCGTGAGTGATGACAATACTTCGCGGCTTGCCGTGAGTGATGACGCGCCGCCATCATCCGGCAGTACAGCGTACGTCATTTATGCAGGATCGGGCCCCGGACACACGCGCCAAATGCTGGCGAATATGTTCCCGCGCGCGAAATTCATTCTCATCGACCCGCAAGAGCATAATATCATGGGCAGTAATCCGCGCGACCGCCTTTATTTCCGCGCGGCGAGCGCGACCGAGTTTCCCAATCTCGAGATCGATTTCGCGACGCGCGACGGCATAATTCGCGCGAATAAAGGCGTCGCGCGAACGCTCGCGCATCTCTCGCCCGATGAAATCGCGCGGGTCATCGTCCGCGAGCCGAAATACACGTTCTACATCATCGAGGACCTATTCACCGATGATCTCGCGCGCGCGCTCAAATACCTCGCGCGCGACCACCCGCAGCGCGTCTATTTTATTTCGGATATCCGCACCAATATTCGCGCCGCGGAAGCGCCGCAACGGCGCAGAGGCAACCCGGCCGACGAGGAAGAATCGGATAGCCCGAGCGACATAGATATTCTCGCAAATAACGCGTGGCAGCACACGTGGGTCGATATATTGCGACCCGACGCGTGCATGCTCAAATTCCGCACGCCGTTCATGAATCCGAGCGATCTGGATTCCATCGTCGAATATGGCGGCGCGGGCATTTACGGCGCAACCATCGCCGCATATAACGCGCGATTCGGCGTTGATCTGCTCGCGCTTTATCGCGCGCGCAAATATCCATTTATTGACTGTGCCGCGCTTAATTTGCAGGCGTTTCCGGGCGCGGCCTCATCCGAGGTGCGTCTTGTCGCGACGCCGCGCGAGTACACGCGCATGCGCGAATATAGTGCGCGCGATCATGAGAACGCCATGTTTTACTACAATCTGATGCGCCAATTCCGCTTCGTCGAAAATAACCGCGCGCATTTCGATAGCGTGCCGGGATTCGATGGCTGCTGTGATTGCGCGCTCGCGCTGGATATTCTCGCGCGATACGTCCGCGCGCGCGATCCTAGCGCGACCGACGCGAGCGCGAGTGCGAGCGCGATTTCCCTTCTCGATCGCGCGCTCACAATGACGCGCCGCACAATAAAGCAACGCCTGCATGGGTTCTTCTTCGCGCCATTCGCAACGCCACAAGACGCGCTTGCGAGCGTAATCGCGAATAATGTCGCATCCGCCGCAACCGACGCTATTACGCGCGCGCCGCGATTGGGTCCGCCTCCAACGGCAGCAAAATCGCGCCCGCGCGATAAGCCGCCGCCGGTGCAGCAAATTCCGCTCGCAGCACAGCGAGCACTGCGAGGAACCGCACCGCGCGGTGCGAAAAAATAGGGCGCGCGAGTATGTATGCGCGCGATGCGCATGCACGCGCGTCGCGCGATCAATCAATCCCGACGATATCGCTCACGCTTACGATCTTTTTTTCGCTATCCGAGATGATGGTCAGCGCTATACCCTCCCCGCTAGCGCAGCCAACGCGCGTCGTTACGATCGCGAGGAAGAAGTTGATCACAATATCCGCGTCGTGGACCATGATAACGAATACCGCGGGATTGCGCGCCACCATCGCACGCGCGAACTCAGCGAAAACGTATGTCAGCGCGCGCAAGCCCACCGCGTTGATGATAATTGTTTGTATATCGCGAGCGCTCGCTGTCGCCGTCCAATCAGCGAGCGATGGTAGGTCGCGCGATTCGTGGATGACGCGTGCGCTGGAATCGCGTGTTCCCAACGCGTCGCGCGCGATAAATTCACATCCCGCGGGCGCCAGCTCGAGAATTGTCCCGACACGCGGAAGCGCATCCAGCGCGCGCGATACGATTTTCACGCACGCACGCGGTATTTTTCGCGCCGCGCTATGCCCCCAGCTCGCGCGCTCAATATCGCTCGCGGATGTGATTGTGCGCGAGATTGATTCAATGGCGCGCGCCGTCGCGCGCGGATTGATCTCGCCTGCGCGCGCAGTTGAATTAACAACGCGAAGCGCGCATAATTCATCGAGAACAATACCGATCATTTTCTCGCGCAAATCCGCGCTGAGCGCGGCCAGATAGCGCGCGCCGAGGTGCGTAAAGCGCGTCAATCGCGCGGTAAATTCATCATCGCCAGCCGCGCCGAGTGCATCTGCGACCCCCTTCACTGCCGATGATAACATTTCGCGGAGTATATTCGTCGCGCACCTCTCCCATCACTCGCGCAGAGTATTACCATCATTCGCGCGGGCGCGAAAAAAACCGCGCACGCGCGGAAGCCCGCGCGATTACGGTGGCGCTGCCACGACGAGCGTGCCATTCGGTTGGCGCTTGAACTCGCGCGCGATCTCGAGATGGTAAAGATCACCCGCGCGAACAAGCGCGATTGCATACGTCGATAAAAGCACGCCGCGCACGACCTCGATGAAACCCGCAGTCGATACCGCGACCGCGCGCCCACCGATCCGTAGCGGCGCGACTTTAAACTGATTCGCAAGCGCGCGCCATAATGCGCCACCGCCCGCGGATATTCGCCCCAAATTGCAGCTCACGCGCGATTCTACCTCGCGCACCGCGAGCATGCGCGGATCAAATACGCTCTCGAATCCGAGAATCGTGACGCAGCAGTACATGAGGCGGTGGCGCTCATACGCGTAATCAAAGTCGAATTCGCGCGCCGATGCAGCGTCAATCGCGGCATCATCGGCGTTCTCGCTCGCGGTCGCGCTCTGCATATGCGCGGCTTCGATCGCGCGAATGTCGGTGAGCGCGCGCAGCGTCACATCCTTCTCGGTCATTTCGCCCAGCGCGCGCGTGTTATTGCGGGCGCGCGCCCACGCATCGCATAAATCGCGCAGGTTGCGAAACGCGACCATAAGATCGTCTCGCGCGAACGTCATCACGAATTCGGGCGTCAACGGGCGCGAGTGCTCGCGATACGTTGCGCGCAGTTCATATTTCCGCATCGCTGCGCGATCATCTTCGCTCACATTATCACGCGCCGCCGCGAGCGCCATGAACTCATCACCGACCAATTCGCGCGCCTCTGCGATCGCGCGCGCCATTCTCTCGGTCACTTCGGCACACGCGCGGACGCGTTCATCATGCGCACGCCCGAGCTCTTGCGGATCCACAGCGCGCCCAAATATCCGCGCGAACGCCTCTGGCGTTAATCTTTCGGCGCGCGCACCCGCCGAGCAAATCGCGCGCGCGAATTCGTCCGCGAACGCATTACGCGAGCGGTTGCGCGCGATCGCGTTTTGCACGCGCAGCTCGGCATAATCGGTGTCCGGAATGCGAGGTAATCCAGCGTCGGTATACTCAACGTCGGGCAAATCGCGCGACAGAATCGCGCCCTTACGCAGGCGCAGGCACAATATCATTTCCTCGCGCGTCTCCGGAAGCGATCCTGGCGTGGTCGAGAGGCAAATAAATGCTTGGCGCTGGGTAATATCGCGGATGCGCCCCATCATTTGGATGCACGTCAGCGCGCCGCATGAGCGATCCGTGAAATAGCCGAACATCCTATCGAAATGCGCGCGCTCGAATGATACGCCCGCGGTCAGCGTCGGCGTATAAATTAGCACCTCGCAGTCCATCCACGCGCGATCGACATCCGCGAAATCGCGCCGCTTTGTATGCGTCGGCGTCTCTGCGCAGTAGAATTTTACGCGCGCGTTCGAGCATGATTCCGCCCCGGCACCATCACTCACGCTAGCGCGCGAAGTATTACCATCGCGCGTCGCGAGTTTGCGCGTGAGTAATTCATTAATCGCGCGCCCTTCAGTCGCGCTATTCGCGCACACGACAATGCGCTCGCGCCGCGCGATGCATTCGAGCAGAGCGGCGAGCCACTGATCGCGGCTCGATGTGATGAAATAGCGATCGTCGCGCGCGTTTTTCCAATCGTTTATCACCGCAACTGCACCACCCGCGCCGCGAATGCGCGCGAGAACCGCGAAAGTACGCTCGCCGAGAAACGCGTCCATCGCGATAACGACGCGCGCGGTCCGCGTAAGCCATTGGAACACCGCGAAATCGTGCGCGCGGTCCGCGGATAGCCCCGAATCGAATTGGTCGAGGACAGATTCCGATTCGTCGAGGATGAGCAGATCAATCTCGCCGAGCTTATCGGGCGCGATGCGGTGCAGCGATTCTACTTGTACGATCATGCGCGGCGCGTCGAGCGCGCCCTTTATCTCATCGTAGCGAGAGAAATCTGGAAAGCGCTGCGCGAGAGAATCCGAGAACGTGCGGCGAAACGACACAAATACCACGCGCGCATCGCCGGGCGCCCATTCGCCCACATATCGCGACAGCGCTTTTGTTTTACCCAGCTTCATTGGCGCGCGCACGAATACGGTACGCGCGAGCGTGTTATCCGCGCCCGGAATAAACCGTGGATAGTCGCGCATATTGGGCTCAGCATACGCGGCGCGCGCGATTCGCGATTCCCATGACGACAAAGACGCGATGGGCGCCTCGGCACGTGCGAGCGCATCATCAATTCCGTCATCATCGCGCGTCGCTTCGAGAAGAATAGCACCACCGCCGCGCTCCGCGAGATTATGTCTGCATTGCTCGCGATAATAAGTCTCGCCGCCGGGGGCGCGCGAAATGGCGACAATAACCGTGTTATCCTTATCGTGCGCGCGACCGCATAGCTCGCAATCGCTCGCGCGCAAGCGATCAAACGTGACGATCGCGCCGCATTGTCTGCGAAAGCGATGAACGCCGCGCCCATATTTCGCATCTATCAATTCGCACGCGCGCGTAACGTCGGCTCTTGCCGCGACATCGGCCCCATTGACCGCGCGACGCGACGCGGTTACCCAATATTCTGCGCGATCCTCGGGCACTCGCCGCGCGGGCGCGCCAACGAATGTATCAGCGAAGCACACGTCCGGCGGCGCGCGTTTTATTCGGAGCGACCCCGGTTTTACGCACTCTGCGCATCGCAGATTATGTCGCGTTGCATTTATCGCGCGATCAATAAGTTCAGCCGCGCGATGGCTCTCTTCGTCACCGATACTCGCGCTATCGCGGCCGCCATCACACGCGCGAATAATAAGGTCGGTCATATGCGCCGCGACGCGATAATTAGGGACCATCCGCGCGATGATTATGTGCGCGCCCATTCTCGCAGGCTCGCGCGGGTCGATTGACTCGCATACGATAAAATCGCGCGCGGAAATCACGTCGTCGAACATGTGATAATAAACGTCGATCGCCGCGCATATTATCTCGCGAATCGCGCCCCAGAACCAATCGCGTGCGCGCGCGAAATCGCTTGTATTGACCCCAACGCGCAAGTCGTAATCGAGATCTAGCGCGATGCGATGCCAATCATCGCCGATAATGACCTCCTGGAAATCACTCTCACGCGGTGCACGCGCGCTAATTTCATCGCGTAGTTGCTCGGCGCACGCGCGAAATGTATCGCCATCGAATCGCAGATAGTTGCGCGCGCTGGGCGAGAATACAATCAAACGCTTGCGCGCCAGTGGTTCCGCATTAATCGCTGGATCCAGCCTCGGAAATACTCGCGGGCGACCCATGCGTATTTTGCGAGGGATTGTCTTCATTTTTGCGTGGACGCGAGTCCGTATGCGCGAAAAAAATGGGGGGTCACGCGCGACAACAATCGCGCATAGTCATTCGCGATGTGGTGCGTCGCCGCCGCTGCCGCCTCCCCCGATCTCGCGAATGACAACGAATGGTGTCGCCGCGTCTTGACGTGTCGCCGCACCACGCCCCATCCTTTCGAGAGCGATATTGCACGCGCGCTCCGCGATTTCGGCCGCGCAACCAGCGATTTCGACCGCGCGATCCGAACCATTCGCGTACGCCGCGCGCGGATCCGCGGTACTCGCGCGCCCGCTTTCCATATCGAAAACGCCGATCGGCGCGCGCTGTAATACTCGCGGCAGCCGCAGCAGGAATATCGATACACTGCCCGCGCATGCGGATAAACAACCCATAAGCGCGATGGTCGCGATTATTAATACCCGCGCGAGCAACCACCACGGTTGCGCGGCTGGATCAACAGCGCTTTCCATCGACCATATATTTCTTCCCGGAGCTATCCGTGAAGTAGCCGACGATCCCGACCCAAAATTCATCATCGTTCGCGCGCGGAGTATACCAATAAACAGCGGATTCTGTCTCGCATAGCCCGCGCGGCTCTTCATCGCATCGCGCGCGCGTCATATCGTCCGCGATTTCGCGCCAAAACGATCGCGCAGCTGCGCGGAATAGCGCGAATTTCTCTCGCAGCGCGCGCTCGAATCCCGCGGGAACCGCGATGTTGATGCGGTATCCGCGCGGCACCTTACTCATTCGCAGATGCAGCGCGTCGTACGGCGCGAGCGCAGAGTCACGCATAACAATCTCACCGGTTTGCTTCCATTCATCGCGCATAAGTGAGAGAATTTTATCGCGCGCGCCGCCGCCATCGCGCGCGCTGTTATCCGCGAATGCAACAATAATTGGCGCCGCCACCAGCAAGCGCGCGGCTCGTATTCGCGCGTCATCATTCGCACGCGAGCGCGAATTATTACCATCATCGCAGCGTTCGCTCGACATATTTAATAATGGCGCGCGTGTATATAGTAATATCACGCAATGGAAGAACAACCGCGCCCCGAAAGCGGCAGCGACGCTACCGTTGCTGTCGCTTCCGCGACCGATGATCGCGATGCTGCGCGACAAATTCTCGCCGAGCGCGCCGCGAAGATAGAGGAAATGCTCGGCAGTTCCATCGCAGCCGCGACTGGGCTCGCGCGGAAAGCCGAGGGATTAGCGCCGTCGGGGAGCGCCGCGGACGCCAGCGATTCTGATTTTAGCACTATAGCTCCCGCCGCCTCCTCCGATTCCGAGAGCCGCGCGCCCGCGTCGCGTGTATCCGTTCTTTACGATGCCGGCAGCATGTTCGAATCCGCGGTTTCCGCGATCATAGAGTGCGAAAAGGCAGTCGCGGCGCTTCCTGGCGACGCGAATCCCGAGATTATTGCGCGCGAGCTGGCGGAGTGCCGACCCCATATTATAGTGGCGCTCAACGCAAAATGGTCGCCCGATATTTTCCGCGCAATCGTCGCGCCGGAGACTCCATCGCAGCACGATATGCGCGAGTGCGTTGTGATAATGCTCGACCCCGAGTTCGCTCGCGCCGCCGATGATGCCTCCTCCTCCCCGCCTGCGCCCGCGATGCCCGTCAATACTCTTCGCGTCGCGCCGAAATTATTCGCCCGCGTCGCGCCATGCAAAAGCGGAATATCCGCGTATACCGTGCTTAACCATCTTCTGCGCGGCGAATTTCCGCAGGCATTCGCCGATGACGCGCCAGCATCGCTCGAGGAGGCGCGCTATTTTCGGCTAGCGCTGCGCGCATCAACGCAATCGACCGTTGAAACGCGCGCGTTCATCGCGAGCGTGGTCGACGATTGGAAGCGCGCGATGGAGCCCGATAATCTCGTGATGTTCGGGCGCTTTATCGCGAATGTGGGCCCGAGCATCGCGAAGCGGCGTATCGAGCAGAATTCCGCGGTCATTCGCCTCGCGATTGACGTGCGCGTGGTTGAAAGCCCCGATTTTGGATCGGTCGTGCGCGACATTTCCATCGCGGGTGCGCCCGCGGCGACGCGAATCGGCGAGATGATTGCGCCAGTGCCGGCGTGCATCACATATTCCATTTCGGGCGATACGACCACATGCAAACTCGTTTGCCGCGTAAAGGCTGGTACTTTTCCGTCGACAGAACCAGAATTGCGCACAACTACCGCGCCAGCGACCACCGCGCCCGCGGAACCGGAATCGCGCATGATCGACGACGAAGAAGACCCTGCGCGCGCGAAGATCGAGGACGTGCGCGAAGATGAACCCGAAACCAGCACGAGCGCGCCGTCGGAGCCCCATCGCGAGGAGATGACGGCGCGAGATGTGCTCGCGCTGATTTCACCCACTGCCGAAATCGCGCCCAAAATACCGGATGAATCGCCATACGAGAGCACCATAACCTGCGCGACGAAGGATTTCTTCGCGCTGATCCGCGCGTCCATCACGCGCCCATCGGATGATCTCGCGCCCGAAGCGAAGGAATTGGTCGCGGAAGGCGAGCGCGTCCTTGGCGAAGCGGTCATGTCGCGCGATAAACTCGAGAGAATCACCAAGGAGCGCGCCGCCGCGAGCACATCATGATTACCGCGCAGCGTTCCCGCGCGCGACCCTTTCTTTTTTGATTTACGCTCGCTGCGCCACGCGCGCGCCGCCGCCCATATAGAAAAAAATTGAATATATATCTTTTCATCATTACACACACTCGATAACATGGCAGATCGCACGGTAGCGGTAGATAACCAGAAAATTCTCGAGGCAATCGCGCAGATGCGTGATCTGATCGGCAATAAACTGGGGGCGATCGAATCAACGCTCGAGCAGCTCTTGCGCGAGGGGAATAATTCTCGCGCGAAACCGGCGCCGCGCACCGCCAAATTCCCGCAGAACGCGAAGCAATGGTTCGTCGCGCAATACATGAAGGACGCCGATATTCGCGCGAAGCACGCCGCGATCGCCAGCGCCGTTCACGACGACAAGAAATACGTCGCCGCGACGACCGAGGAGGCGAAAACGACCATCGAGGCACAAACGGTATACGATAAATTGATGCATAACGTCGATACGTCGAAATACGACGCCATCAAGGCCGGATACGCGGCGGCGCGCGAGGCGTACAAGAAGGAACACGGACACACCGCCGCCGATGATGAACCAGCGCCGACAACGCCCGCGGCAACCTCGACAACAGATCCCGCTGCGCCAGAACCGCCGAAAAAAGCGACCACCGCACCGCGGAAACCGCGCGCGCCCGCGAAAAAGAAGAGCGCCGCTGCGCCGATTGTCGCGAACGCGTCGCTCGCGGACGTTGCGAGCGCGGATATTGACGAGGATTCCGGCGATGACGATCAATAAACGCGCGCCAGTGCGCGCATATTATATCGCTTCCACGCGACTTGTTATCTCATTGCCCAGCGCGATGAGATCTTTTTTCGCCACCGCGCTCATCAATCCCTTGCGCGCCGGCGCACGTGACGCGATTTCCATCTTCGCTTTGACTTGGCGCTTCTGCGCGTCCTCCAGCGCGAAAATACCCGCATACGTGCGCGGGAATAGTGTGTTGATCGCGCGCGCATTCGCTATCCAATCGAACAGCGCGTGCGCGACGTCGCGCAGGTGCTCTTGTTGCGCGCGCATCGCCGTCGCAATCGCGCCATCGCGCGATGATTTGGCGACATATTCGAGCGCCCAGATATCAACGAAAAGGAAGCGCAGAACGACGAATGGTGCCGCGACGCGTTCCGTTCGCCGCAGCGGATGCTCCCCCGGAACACCACCGCGCCAGCGCGCAAGAACTGCCGGCGGCGCCACAACGTATGGCACCGGCTCGAATGCGAGCGCGTTAAATAAATCCGCGATCAACTCGCCGCGCGCGTCCTTGAGAATCGATTTACGCAGCCGAAAATCGTTCGGCACGCGTACATCCGCGCGATTCGTCGCGAGGCGCAGGCTGCGCGCATATTCATCGAGATCATCAAACGCGCAGATATATTGCGCGCGCACGCGGCGACCGAGGTTGCGGGATGGATTAACGTAAAATTCTGCCGCATGCTCGCCTATCAGCAGACACTCGCGGAAATCAAAATCACCGCCACTATCGCGTGCGCGCGATGGTTGCTCGCGTTCGCGATCGCGTTGATGATCGCGCGATGGTTGTTGCCCGCGATTACGCTGGTGATCGCGCGATAGTTGCTCGCGATCGCGCGGTTGCTCGCGCGGTTGTTGTTGTTGCTCGCGGTCGCGTTGATAATCGCGGGCGCGATCATCCGCTCGGGGTTGCTCTCTATCGGCGCGCTCGCGATCTTTTCGGTGGTGATGTCGATGCCCGCGCCGCCCGCCGGTCATATCTTGCTCCTCGTCGCTATCGCTACCGCTCGCGTCGTCCGCGCCGCCAATAGTCACGCGCGCATTGAATAATTCGCATATCTGCGCGACGTAATCGGACCAATTCCCCGCGCGCAGCGGATTGCTCAGCTGATGCGCGAGGTTTTCGATCAACATGTCGTGCGGCATTAATAGCGCGCGTGCGGCGCCAAACGGTCCGCGATGCGCGATTGGCGCGATCAGGCTCGCAATGTCGATGCCCTTGCGCTCGCCCAGCGAATAACCTATGGCGACGATGCGGTAATCCGCAGATAAGCGATATTCTTGCCCGGGAATAATGGTGCGAAGGAATATTGTGCGCCAGTCGCCGCGGTAGATCTTCTCGGGATCGCGCGTTGGCGCCGTCGCACCATCTTCGGAGCCCGCGGCGCGCCCGAATCGCGCCGTCAAGCGCACGACACAATCCTCCATATCGACTTCGATATTACTGCTGAATAACTCGAGCGTCCACAAGTCGCTCGCGACCTCAGTTTCGTCCGCGAACGCGACTGGGCGCGCAGAGTCCGCCGGCGGATCATCGCGCTTGTTTCGAATACATAGCGCGCGCACGCCCGTGCGGCCCCCGAATATCATCGCGCGCTCGATCGCGAACTGCTCGATCTCACGCAATATCGGCAGAAACATTCGGCGATCGTTTTTTATCACATAATCACGCGCGCGATCAACGATGCCATCGATATCAATATCGCCCTCGCTCGCGTACATCGCCACAAAAATGAACGGTACCGGTATATAATAACGAGGAATGCCGCGCGCCAAACGAGAAGAAAAATACTGTGCCGCGCCGCCAACATTCGAGCACGAACCGTGCGTTACCCGCGCGCTGAGTATTATTGCTGACGCCGGCGGCGCGCACCCGACCGTGGCGCGCGTTATCCGCGTCGAGGACGCGATTGATGATCCCGACGTCGCGCCCGGGAGGGCGTGCCCGCATTATTTCGAGCGCGCCGCGACTATTATTTGGCATATTCCGCCGCACCCAATGACGGAAAGCGAGCTCGCCGAGTGCTCATATTATTTGCCCGATGGCGCGCGCCCCGAGAAAATCGAGCGCGAATGCGAAGAACTGCGCGCTCGCGAGCGCATGAAATTCATGTGCGCGCATGGCGTTTCCAACACAGGAAAAGGCGATCCACAAGATAAAGACACGGAGCCGCAGCTCGCGCCGCTCGCGCCTCCTGCACGCGATTCTATTCGCAGGGGTCGGCGCGCGCGCGAACCCATTACCGCGCGACAATACGATATTGATGAGCGCAAAAGGGTGCGCGCGGACGCCGCAATGCGCGAGGGATACAACGCGTGGTGCGCGATTTCGTGCGCGACGATCGTAAATCGCGTTCGCTGGACGTGGAGGCGCGAAAAAAATGCGCATCTTCTGCCGCGGCTAAATGAGCATGAGCTTTTCAGGGAATTCGTCGATCGCGCGTACGCGCCGCAGGGCGATCACGAGCTATCTGATCGCGAAATAGCATTTTTGATGGCGTATATCCACAACGCGTTTCATAAAGGCCCGCGCGCGATTCTCGAGCCGCCGGGCGGTGATCTATAATGCGAATGCGCGCATGGCGCATTCGCGCATTCGCGCGCCGCTCATTCGCGCCGCTCCTGCACGTTATATGACTGAATTTTTTCGAGCAGCTGCGTGCGCGTCATGCCGCCGAATGGAATCCCGCGCGATGACGCGATGGATTGCAGCTCCGCGAGCGATTTTTTGGACAGCGGCTCGCGCATGCGCTCCTTTTCTTTTTTCGTCGGAGCGCGGCTCTTGACCGTGTGTTTCACGCGCTCGCCACGTCCGGCGCGTGATCCGCGAGAACTTCGACTCGCTGATCGTCTAGATCGCGAGAGCGAGCCGGAACGCGAGCCGGAGCGCGATCGCGAGCGACGCGAGCCGCGCGATCCCTGGTGTCGTCTCGGCATTATGATATATTATGCCCGCGCAAAGTCCCCCGCGGCTCGCGCTCAAACGAGAATCGCGCGTCTCATTCCGCCCTCGATGATATCGCGCAGCGCGCGCGCGCTGACCGCGCGGAATGGCATCCCATCAACGTACCCATTCTCGTACACCATAAAACCCGGCCCAAATTCGCGGTCATATTTCTCGCTCTGCTCACGCGCCTTGGGCAATAAAAACGAGAACGGCGCGCCACAGTATGACTTGAAATCAACCCAGTGCGCGCGCTCGCCGTTGATCTCAACGCGCGATAGAAATAGCGCGTCGGGCGTGATCGGATGCGTACCATCGCGCGTCGCGAGCGCGAGCGATTCTTCTTGCGTGCGCAGGCGAATACCCAGATCGTCGCGCAAGAACGATACGAAATTATGCTCGCGCCCATCCGCGAGCCGCGCGATCTCGAGTTGTACCGCCGTGGATTCATAATCATACGCGCGCGCAGCCTCATATTCGCGCGCGGTTCGCTCGTCGAACACGTCGCTCGCGCGGATTTTGCCGAGCGATATACTATTAAGCCGCTCGCGCGCACCGACGCCGTGTATTGCCTCCGCGATATTCTTAAATATTACGTATGGCGACAACATATGGCGCGCGGATAACTCGAGCACGGTGCGTCCCGCGTTGTATTCCTTGAGTATGCGCGGAAATATGCGCGCGGCGCGGTGCGTATTCGAGATATTATATTGGCGGATCACGTGGCGGCGGATTGATTGCGCTTGGCGAATGTCCATCGCGGCGCCTGCGCTCGCGCGCTCGCGCCCGCTGTCCGAGAGCGCGATTCGCGCTCGATTGAGCAGTAATAATAGTTGCTCCGCGTCGATCTCGCCGAACGATATGTTCTCGCGGCATACCTTCGCGAATCGCTCAAATATGGGGCGCGGGATCGCGCGATCGCTGAATTTCATCACTACCGTCGCGTCGGCGCTCGGGCCGATCACCGAGGAATAAAATGATGCGGTCATCGCGCGCGTATATGATCAGCGCGCGCTCACGCGCGGGGGAACTCATGCGCGCTGCGTGAAAAAAAAACATCGCGCTCGCTACGCGCCTGCGCGCAAGCGTTCGCACTCTCGCGCGTTCGCACGCGCGCCCTCACAAATAAACAACGGTTATCACCGCGCCCTCGCCAAGCGCCGTGATGAATTCGCCCGTCTGCGGCTCGATAAATACAACTGTTCCCTTCGGCGAGATCCAGAAATTAAACGCGTGCTGACCGCCGTCGGCGTAGAGCTTGCCGTGGCACATTCCAACGGGCGATCCGCCGATATAATGCGCGTCTTCGGACGCAGCAACAATCGCGCGCGCGCGCGTTTTTGGTGATGCGCACGCGCCAACCGGCGCCGTCGCATGCGGAATAACGCACGCTCCCGGTGGCGCCGCCGGCGCTTCCGGCAATAGTTTTTTCACACTCTCGACACCTTCGAGCTGCGCGCGGATTCGCGCGTGCCATTTGCGCGCGATGGCGCAAAACACGAGCGATGAATCGTCACAATCAAATTGCTCCGCGCGGTACTCGGCGGCGTTGCGCATGCTCGCAAATTCCATAAATCGCGTGAAAACCGTCTCGGGATACGTCGTGATGAACGCGTCGGACTGCACTATCACGCAATCTGGCGCGAGCGGCATCCCCGTGCGCAGAATATTGCGCACCGCATCATACGTATGTGTCGTTATTTGCGCTGGTTTCAGATGGATAATTTTGCGGCACAAACAGCCCGTCGCCTCCGCGTCCTCTGCGATCTGCGTGAGCGAGATGACCGCCGATTTAATCAGTTTTTTCGCGGCCTTATCGATATCCGCCGCCGGCAGAATCTTTTTCCTCTCGGATTCCATGTGGCCCGCGCGAAATGTATATTGGGCGCGAAAAAATAATCGCCGCGTTATTCGCGCCGCGCGCGATTATCTATCCGCGGCCATCCGCACGCACGCAAAAGTGAGTTTATAACGGCCCGCCGCGACGCATTGCGCGCCGAGATTAATGAGCGCGCGGCGCACGTCTCCGCTGGTATCCGCGATGATATCATATCCTGGATGCGTGGCGATAAGGCAAATTGCGCGCGAAGTATTGTCATCACTCACGCTGGCGCGCGAAGTATTGTCATCACTCACGCTGGCGCGCGGAGTATTGTCATCACTCGCGCGCGAAGTATTGCCGCTGGCATCGCGAATCACGTCATCAACATCGAGCGCGAGACCGTTGCCTAGCATTTTCGCGCGCAGCGCATTAATCGCGCCCCTGAATAGCGCGGAATATTCCGGTGCGAGCCGAAAAGTGAGCATGCGTCCGCCGGTGCCTCTGCGCGCGATGGTAACGCCGACGTATTCGATATTCACGCGCGCGCGGAAACCGGCGACGCGAATCGAATCATGCGTTCCCGGCGCGGTCGGGAGATCGCGGATGCTAACGAGATTCCAATCCACATCGCATATATCGAGCGAGCAATATCCGTGAACGATGGTCCGCCGTAGCATTATAAGGCTGCTCAGCGTCTCGCCATCATCGCCGTTGCGCGGAGTATCGCCGATGCTCGCGCTCACGCGCGTGATGATGTTCGCGGAATCATCGTGCAGCGCGATGCGCGCGATGCGCTCGGGCTCGGACATATCCGCGCTGATTCGCACCCACGCGGCGATTCCCAGCACTGAGGCGCGCATCTTTCGCATATCTTCGGTGAGGCGCTCAACACGCGCGCGTCGCGCGTCGCATCGATTCGCGTTGAGGACGAAACCCGCGCGCACTAATTTCACGATGCGCGCGATGCTCAATCCGCCGCGCTCGATTCCCTTAAGAACACATACGCGCGTCGCAAACGCGCGCATGCACGGCGCGTTTACCCATACAGTTCCGCGCGCCCAAAACGCCATAACATTCGCGAGGTCGAATTGCGATATGACGCGCGCAGGATCGTTCTCCGCGCTCGACACGATTTGCACGCGCGTCGCGCCGACGCGATAAATGGTAATAACGGACCCGATCGCGGTCGCATATGTCTCGCCCTGGACCCACAGCGCGCGCACTATTTCGTCGATCGTATGCGCTTGATTCTCACCATAAACGAAAATATCGACGTCCGAGCCTACGAGATCGGCATCGCGCGCGCATGGATCAATGAGTTTCGCGATGAAACCGCCGGCGATGCAATAATTGCGCCCGAGAGTATTGCTCGCGATGCTTGCGCAAGTATCGGCACCCGCGTCACCAGCGTCGGCGCTCGCGTTCGCGAAAATCGCGCGCAACGCGATATCCGGAACCGCGAATTGCGCACCATCGGTCGCTCGGCGCATCACCGTCATCGCACGCGCGAGTCGCGCGTCGAATTCAGCGCGATCAACAAACGCTCGCGAACCCTTGGGCGGGCGCGGGATAGGCTCCAAACCTATAGCGCGGAGAGCGCTCATCACGGGAATCATAACGTTAGCGTGGCGCGGATCCAGCGGGTAATCCAGCGTCGTAATCGCGCTCGCGTCGCGCGCGAAAAGGTCCGCATAATACATCTCGGCGCGCGTTGATGTTCCATGCGCGGCGGTCGGATTCGCGATTATATCGGTGCGTCGCGCGCCATCATCAGCGAGAAGAGGCGCGCGGACGCTGCAACAGCGCGCGATTTCGGCGTGCGGGCCTGCGAAGAACTCTGGGTATTTGCGCTGCATGCGGAACAGTTTCGGTGCGTGCATCGCGTATATCGCGACCAATGGGCCGTATTTTTCCTCGATCTCGGCGTTGTCACTCTCGATCGTCAGGCGCCGCGCGAACATACCCGCGAGCGCGTCCTTGGTGGTCGTCATTATATTGGCGAGCGGCGGTATTGATAATACCGACCGAAAAAATATTCATTTTTCGCGTCACGCGATAGCGCCCGGCTTCGCGCCGTCGCCATCGCGCGCGTCAAGGCGGACCGAATCGAGCGCCGACGGGAGCGAAATGAGCGACGTTCGCTTGCGCGCGACGCACGCATCGAACATCCGCGCGAATTCGGGCGCGCTGGCGCGAAATGTGTTCGCGAATGCGGTCGCGCATGCGTCGCTCGCGTCAATATATCGCGCTGCGTCGCTCGCCAAGCGCATCGCTCGCGTAATTCGCGCGCGCGATTCCGCCGCGTCCACGTCAATCGCGCGCTCATCGAGATCGCATTGTGCGCAATGAATAGCAGCGCGCGCGTCAATCAATTCGCGCACCAACGCGTCGTATTTCAGCGCGCTCGGCACGCGGGTCGCGCGATCGTCTCCCATCGCGCCCCAATAAGCGTCCGCCGCGTCGTATATGGTGTCCATCGCCAAAGTTGAAGGGGGCTATATCAATATAGCCCCGTTTCAAATGTCTTCCCACGCGAAAGGACGCGCTGAATCGAGCGATACCGCGCTCACGAAGGACGATCTACTCGCGTTTTTCAAGGGTCTGGTGCGGGCGCGCGGGTTCGCGCGGCACCATATTGACTCGATGGACACGTTCTACCGCGACGGAATAGACTCCATTATCAAGCATGGATTCTCGATCAAAAGCACGACGCGCAACAAACGCACCGGCGCGACGGGGAGCGAGGCGGAGATCACGGAGATCGATTTCCGCTTGGAATTCCAATCGACCAATATGCAGATGCCCGTTCTCCAAGACGTAGCGATCGACGCTTCCGCGCCGACCATCGGCGCGCTATTTCCCGCGCACGCGCGCCGCTTGATGCGCACTTATGCGTCGCAGCTGCGCATTGACGCGCGCGTGATCGCGACCGCGTATCGTGAGCACGGCGCATCCGAAACGCAAGAGGCGTCGATCGTTAATTGTCGCGTCGGCAGTATTCCCGTAATGATCGGCTCGGAACTATGTCATCTGCGTGGTTTACCGCGCGCGCAGCTCATCGCGCTCGAAGAAGACCCGTGCGACGAGGGTGGATACTTTATTATCCGCGGCGGCGAGCACTCGATCGATTGCATCGAGAACACAACGACCAACGATTTGCGCATCACCATCGAGCCGCACAAGAAGGAGATGGCGCGCGTGCAGATATGGTCCAAGGCGGGCGACGGATTCGAGAATTCCTATCAATTCATCGTGCGCCGCCTGACAACAGGCGCCATTCTGGTCGAGCCGCAATTCTTCGGGCTGAAAGACGTCCAGATCCCGTTTTACATCTTCTTCCGCCTCATCGCGCCCATCGACGACGCGACCATCGCGGAATTCATCGTCGGCGACGTTGCTGCGCGCGACGCGCTGACAGTTTCGATGGTCGCGCTGCTAAATGAGGCGTTCATGGCGCCCGTGGAGCACCAATACGAGGCGCTGCGCAACGAAATGAATCATATCGAGATCGCGCGCACCATCGGCGCGCGTCTGCTCGAGCTATCGCAATCCACGCTCGCATCGCGCGATGAGAATGTCATCCGCAAGGCGTACGAGCGAGTCATGGAGAACGTGGATGAGCGCGCGCTCCCGCATCTTGGGAAGCAGGAATCGGATCGCATGAAGAAGCTGCGGTATATCGGGTACGCGATCAATAAGATGTTCCTCACCATTTTCGGCGTCATCGACCCGCTGGATCGCGACTCGCTGTGCACGAAACGCATTCACGCGGCGGGTATCGCTGTATCTAAGGCGTTCAAGACGATGTTTTCGCACGCGGTCACGACGCCGATACGCAATCAGCTCACGAAGGCGTTCGAGAGCTCGCCGTTCGCGCAGGTCAATCTGCAAGGCGCGGTGGTCGCGGGAATTCATCCGGGCGAGCTCGAAAACGCGATGACCAAGGCGATGACCGTCGGCAATACCGAAATGCAGGTCGGGCGCTCGCTCGCAATGAATCGCGTATCGTCGCAAACGCGCTATCTCAAAAACGACCTCAATGGGCTCTCGATCATCAATAATATCGCGGTCGCGAACGTGCTCGCGAATAAGCAGAACGAGCGCGCGGACCAAATTCGGCGCGTGCACCCCACGTACGTCGGCTATATCGATATCTCGCAGAGCGCGGATACGGGCGATAAAGTCGGCATGAATAAACAGATGGCGGTGAGCGTGGTAATTTCGCTCGCGACGTCCAGCGCCAACCTCAAGCACGCGATTCTTAGCGAAGAGGGCGACGCG
The DNA here is from genome assembly GCA_023227925.1 of Candidatus Omnitrophota bacterium. Taxonomy (GTDB): domain Bacteria; phylum Omnitrophota; class Gorgyraeia; order Gygaellales; family Profunditerraquicolaceae; genus JALOCE01. The sequence goes on along the minus strand of JALOCE010000002.1, from coordinate 30,716 downwards.
CTCATTCGCATCGGCGATCCGCGCGCGTCCGCGACGAATATTAAGCGCGCGCGTCTGTCGTCCGTTTTCGTCAACGGCGATTGGATCGGATGCGTGGATCGCGATTGGGAATTCGTCGCGCGGTGGCGAGCTTATCGGCGCGGAATTGTGCCCGCGCACGATAGCACCAGTGGCGCTCCGAGCGCTGCCGGCGCTCCACCCATTCATCGGCACACATCGATATTTTGGGACCCCGGGTGTCGCGAGGTGCGTTTTTGGACCGATTATGGTCGCATGCTGCGCCCGCTGATCATCGTCTATAATAATCTCGCGCAATTCGACGCGCGGTGCTTGGCGGCGCGCGCTGCAGGCGGGCGCACCGCAATCATGCCCGATCGCGATGAATTTAAGCAGTGGACGCGGATGACGCCCGAAATTATCGCGCAATTCCTTCGCGGCGAGCTGTCGATGGACGCGCTCCAGGACGCGGGCATAATCGAATATATCAGCGCTGATGAAGCGGAGAACACATTTATCGCGCCGAGCATCTACGAATTGCGCGAGCGCCGCCACGATATCGCGTATCGATACACGCACTGCGATATTGAGCAGGCGATATATGGGATCGTAACGCTCGCGTCGCCGCTCACAAATCACTCCTACGGCATCCGCACGACGTATTATTGTAATCAGCGCAAGCAATCGTGTACGTGGTATTCGCTCGCGTACCCGTTCCGCTGCGATAAGAAAACCATGATGCAATATTATTGCGAGAAGCCGCTCGTATCGTGCTTCGCGGACGATTTCGTGAACCCCAATGGGCATAATTGCATCGTCGCGATCATGATCCACACCGGCTATAATCAGGAGGATTCCGTGTTCCTCAACGCGGGATCGGTGCACCGCGGCATGTTTAACGGCGCATTCTTCGATTACGAGACCGCGATGTGCGATCACGGCGAGGTATTTGCGATGCCGGATAGTCAGCCCGTTATTGATCGCCGCAGCGGCGTGATCACCGATTTTCTCGATCACGGCGTCGCGCGCGTGGGCACCGTTCTCAAGCGCGATTACGTAATGATCCACAAGGTCGCGTCCGTGCAATCCGATCGCGAATCGCGCGCGCCGCGCGGCGGTGGGCAGCATTTCGTCGATAAATCAGTCATTTATTCCGGGCGCACGCCGGCGTACGTCGCGGGCGTTACGCGCGGCGAGGATGAGCATAAAGTGCCATTTATCCGCGTCAAATATCGCCAGGTTAAAAATATCATCCGCGGCGACAAGGTCGCGTCGCGCACCGGAAATAAGGGTATCGTCTCGCGTATTATGCCCGATTGCGATATGCCGTATACCGAGGATGGAATCCGCCCCGACGTCGTTATTAATCCATACTCGATCCCGACGCGCCGCGCGCTCAACCAGATAATAGAATCCGTTCTCGGACAATACGGCGCGACTTTCGGCTGTCACGTCGACGCGACCTCTATGATGCCCGTCGATACGGAAGCCGCGATTGACGCGCTACGCGCGCACGGATTCCGCCTCGTCGGTTATCGCCGCATGTATAATGGAATGACGGGCGATTGGCTCGATCAGCCGATCTGCATCGGCCCGACGACGTATCAGCGTCTCGAAAAATTCGTCGATAACGAGTGTCGCGCGGTGCGCCGCGGCCCGGTTGATCTCGTCACGCGCCAACCGACGCGCGGAGGAATCGAGGGCGCGCTGCGGATCGGCGAAATGGAAGCGTGGTCGATGGTTGGGCACGGATCCATGCGCTCGCTTGCGGAAAAAATAATCACCGATTCCGACGCGACCACGCTGCATATGTGTCGCCGCTGCGGAAATCCCGCGATATATAACGCGCGCGCGGGGCTTTATAGCTGCGCTATCTGCGGCCAATTCGCGCAAATAGTGGCCGTACCGTCGACGTGGGCGTCGAATTTGATGCGCGAGGAGGTGCGCACGCTGGGAATCAAGATGCAATTTGAGCTCGAGCCGCATAAATTCTACGCGCGCGATGATGATATCGCGCCGCCATCATAATCGCGCGCTCCCCTCGAGTTTCCTCGCGCTACGCACGCGCTTCGCGCGGCCCCATTTTTTTTCTCTCTCTCGCGTGGTTTACCCAAAGATAGCCGTGCGACAGTATAAAAAATGCCTATCGCCCATAAAGTGAAAGCGCAGCGCAAATCATCACGCTCGCGGCCCGCGCGGCCCGCGATTCCGGGGCTTCCCGCGATTCCGGGGCTTCCCGCGATTCCGGCGCCATCCGCGATTCCGGGTCCATCCGCGGAGCAAGCACACGCGATTGAATTATTCTCGCGCGGCAAGAATATTCTCGTCGATAGCGTCGCCGGCGGTGGTAAAACGACGTTCATTCTCCATCTCGCGCGCGCGAACCCGCGCACGCGAATGCTATTCATCACGTATAATAAACGCCTCCAGACGGAAACCGAGAATCGCGCGCGCGGTGCGCAATGCGGCAATATCAACGCGTATACCTACCACGCACTATGTGGACTCGCGCACGGCGTCGTGTGTCGCAATGATGCTGATATGAGCGAGCTTCTTGCACACGGCGGGTTCGCGCTCGCGACTCATTATGACGCTATCGTGATCGACGAGGCGCAAGATATCGCTCCGCTCACGTTTCGCCTCATCGGATTGTGCATCGAAGCGTGCGCGACGGGCGCGCCCGACGCGAAAATATTACCGCGCGTATGCGTGATCGGCGATAAATATCAGATGATATACGGCTATAATGGCTCGGATGCACGCTTTCTCACCATGTTTCCGGAAATATTGGGTATACCATTCGAGCGCGTCTCGTTCAGCCAAACGTTCCGCTGCACGATTCCGATGGCTGGTTTCGTCAACGAATTGATCCGCGGTCTCGCGCCTGGCGAGCGTGCGCCGCGAATGATTTCGCGCAAACCGGGCGCGCCCGTTAATTACGTTTTCGCGCATTTCTCGGACGCCAAGAAAATCGCGGACCGAATAGCGGACGCGATGCGCACATATGGCGCGGAAAATATATTTTGCATCGCGCCATCGCTCAAGGGAGACCACCTGGTGCATAAGGTCGCCAACAAGCTCTCAAAATCGAATCGCGCCGAGGTGTACGTCCCGGCGTCGGATCTTGAGGATATCGGGTGCAAAAAGGATAGCGTGCTGCGGCGCAAGCTGTGTTTTCTCTCGTATCATCAATCCAAGGGGCTCGAGCGCGATCACGTGTTCGTATTCGGGTTCGACGCGGGATATTTCGCGTGCGCGCGCGATATGCCGCCATCCACCCTCAGCAACGCGCAATATGTCGCACTCACGCGCGCGAAAACGGAGATCACCGTTATTCGATCACTCGAGAGCGCGCCGCTCGCGTTTCTAACGGATCGCGCGTTGGATCACTGCGAGTACGTTGGCCCGCTTCCGCCGCGGTGCCAATGGCCGAAAAATAAAGGCCGATTGCCACCGCGCAAGAGCGTTACCCAACTTGTCTCGCACAAGACGCTGGACGTGCTTGCGCGCGCTCTCGCGTGCGTTGATTACGTCATCGCGCGACCTGCGTCCGATAAGTGTATCGCAATCCCCGTGACCACAGCAAGCCGCGGCAATTGCGTCGAGGAAGTATCGGAAATAACGGGCACCGCGATCCCAATCGCGCTCGCGTTTAGAATCGGCGCTGGCGAGCAGGTCGAGGAACATATATTCGACGAGAAAAACCAGCGCAGCTTGGGGGGAGCCAAGAGTATTCGCAGAGATTACTGGACACCGTTTCGCGAACAACTCCGCAGCACGGTACCATATTACGCGCGTCTCGCCGCCGTATCGTGCGCGATAGATTCCCGGTATGTGCATAAACTCATCCAGATACGCGATTGGGAATGGATTACGCGAGAGAATATGGATCTCGCGATCGCGCGGTTGCGCGCTGAAATTGAGCCCACCAAGCCGGTGCACTGCGAGCAATCACCCGCAGAAATACAATTCGAGGTGAGCGCGGAGCATCGCGTTTCCGTCGCGCGCGGCGAATCCGGGAGCGCCGATTATTACATCATATGCGGGCGCATCGATTGCATCGTATCCGAAAACGGGACGCGCGTTCATTACGAGATAAAATGCACCTCCGGCGCGCTACGCAGCGAGCATATCCTGCAACTCGCGTGTTACGCGTTTCTGACGCTCGATGGCGATACTCCGTGCGACGCCACCGGCGCGAAACAGGAATATCGCCTGTTCAACGTGCGCAGCGATGAGCTCATTATTCTGCGCAATCTCACGCGCGAGCGTCTCACCGAGATGGTGCGGATTCTTATCGTCGGCTCATCGGCGGTCGAGCGCGATGACCCCGCGTTTATCGCGTACGCGCGCGAATTACTGGATCGCAATCGCCATCCATTGCCGCGCGATGATGAAAGTGAGTCGGATGATAGCGCGCTCAACGCGTCCTGCGGTGATATTGATTTATTGCGCGCGAGCGCGACGTCATCGAGATAATCGCGTAGCGCATGAAAAAAGAGCCGCGCGCGCCGCGATCATTTGGTCACCAGCGCGCTCGCGCATTTCCGCGCGTGTTTTTTTGTAACAATATGGCGCGTCCACAGCTTGAAATCACATCCGCATAGCTTGCAGAAAAGCGTCCCGTCCGCGCGCTTATCAACCATAGCGGCGTCATATGTGGGCGCAACCTTCTTCGCTCGCGCCGCTTTCGTGCTGACAGGAATAACGCCAGCGCGCGCCGCGCCGTCGCCGCCCCCAACTAGCGCCGCGCACCGACGCGCGCCAAAACGCATCGCGCTCACAATCGCGCCACCAGCGTCACCACCACCGCGCGCGCTAAAATCGATCGGCATCGGCATCGTGATGATCGTATTCAGCGAGTCGATATGCGACACGATCATTATGAAGCGCAATTCGCGCGCTAGCTCGGGTAAATACTCGCTCATCCGCGTCATGTTCTCTTCGTCGAGGCAGCCGAATCCCTCGTCTATTATCATAAAATGCGGCATCGGCCGCACCGCGCAACGCAGAAACGCGCGCCGAAGCGCGACGCTGAGCACAAAGCGCTGAAATCCGCTGCATAACTCGGCAGCATGCTCAACATCACCGCGCGCGAGATCGCGCACCGTAATCGCGATCGCTTTGACCGCCCCCGTGACCGTCGCGGCATCCTTTACGCCGCCGGCGCTTGACGACACGCTCGCGGCGCCGAGCTTAATCGAAATCCGCAGCTGCGCGGTCGACGCCAGCATGAGATTGGTCTCTTCCTCGATGAGATGAATGGAATTGGCCATCAGGTCGCGCTGAATCCCGGTTTTCGCGTCCAGCGCCATCGCGTAAAGCTGATGGATGTGACTTTCACGATGCGCGATCGCGAGGACCGCGCTTACCTCGCTCAATTCGCGTTGCGCGCGCACCAGCTCTTCGGATTCCGCGATAAGCGACACCTTCGCCATATGATCGCGCGCGTACTGATCGCGTAAGCGCGTGATTTCGCGCGCGCGCGCCGCGCTCTCCTCATACGCAGTCCATTCCGCCACCACCGCACTCGCGCGCGCCTCAAGATCCGCGACTTGAGTTCGCGCCGCTGCAGCGTTATCTCGCGCGCGCGCATACGCACCCTCGCATTTATCGATGGCGATGGTCGCGCGCTGGATCGCGAAGCAACTATCGACGCGCGATTTTAGGTGCGTTATTTCCTCGTCCAACGCCTGCGCGGCGACTATTTTCGCGCGCTGTTCATTCATCGAGCGCAACAGCGCGACCGCCTGCTCGGATTTATGCAGCTGATCGCGAATTTCATCCGCGGTTCGCGGCACGCGCGTATCTCCCGCGAGCGCCGTGAAACCAGCGCGCGCAGTCTCTAATTTCGCGCGCAACGCGTTTAATACCGCAGCGCGCTCGCTCGCGATAATATGCGATTCCCACTCGTCGAGGCGCGCGATTTCGCCATCCGCACGCGCCATTTCCGCCGCAATCGCCGCGCGCGTTTCGATTTCGTCGTGATGCTCGAGGCAGAATTGCGCGTCATCGAACGCACCGCGCGAGACTATCCGCGCGATCGGCGCGATGCCAGCGCGAACGGCGCCAATAGCGCAATGCGCGATTTCCATAAGCGCGTCGAGCGGAATTTCATCACTCGCGCAGGCGCGAGTATTGCCATCACTCGCGCGCGGAGTATTACCATCACTCGCGCGCGGAGTATTACCATCACTCGCGCGCGGATCGCCGCGCGCGCCGCCACTCGCGCGACCAGGCAGTGCGTCGGGATACGCGAGAATAAGTTGTTGGCGCTTGACGGCAACCGTCCCAACAATCGCGCGGATGCGATCAATGCACGCGCCAGCATTCGCGGGTGTATCGCGCGGCAACTCCACGCTCGCGGCAAACATCGCGCGCCGAATGGTATCAACGCGCACCACGCGTTCCGCGCGATTACGCGCGGGGTATAGTTTCTCTATGCGCGCGCATCGACACTCGCGCGGTAATGAATCATCGCCGCGTCGCGCCTCGATTTCACTGCGTTTTGCAACGGCGACAGCTCGCGCCGCGCGCGTTTCATCAATCGTCGATGGTGGTGCGCCGCCAAACGCGCTCGCAAATTCGCGCATCCGCGCGTCGGCGATGATTTTCGGTGTGTCGCGCGACGGTGCGCTCCGCGCCGCGATCGCTTCGGTCGCCGCGCGCATCTCGCCCAAGTATTCGCACCGCTTCACCTCGCGCGCAAGCCGCGATGGAATTTCCGAGGGCTTAATTCCGCCCTTCACGCGCGCAAACGCGAGCGCGCTTTGGTCTATCTGCTCCTCCAAACGTGTCAAGCGCTCGCGCTCGCGATCAATTAATTGCTCCACAGATATCGGGCTTATTGTCGGCGTCGCGCTCGGAAATAGCGCCGGCACCGCGCTCATCAATTCGCGCAGCTGCCGCCGACCCTCATTCATGCGCGTTTCCTCTCGCGCGCGCTCTTCCTCGAGTGACGCGAGGCGTCCCCTCGCCGCCGCGATCTCGCGCGCATAATCATCGCGCGTTTTCGATGGGCGCGCGACCGCGGGTATTGCCTCCAGCTCCCTTAGCCTCGCGAGGAGATCCGCGACGTATTTATTCGCGTCCTCGATGCGCTTCATCATCGCCGCGCGCATTTCCGCGTGATCCGGCGCCGCGCCAGATGCTTGCTGCGGACACGCATGAGCATAGATTTCCGCTATTCGGCGCGTTATGCGCTCGACGACCTCTGATTGCGCGCGAACGCGCGCGTTAATTTCGCGCTCGCTCGTCTTGACGATGGATAGCGCTTCGTCAAGCAAATCCAGACCAAGGATGCGCGATATGGTCGCGCGCCGCTGCGCGTCGGTCGCGTCGATGAATGATATATCACTATGCTGCGGAATGAGCACCGCCGCGAGAAAATCATCGAGATTGCCGACTGAGCGCTCAATCGCGAGATACGTCTGGCGCAAATCGAGGTCAGTCATATTGCGATCATTCACGAGGTATTGTATTCTCGTTTTACCGCAATAATTCCACGCGCGCGTGAGCTCATGAACATCCTCGCGCGGCACGCTCGCGTCGGCGCGCGTCGTCCAAACGCAGCGCAAACTCGCGTCGCGTTGTCCGCGCCGAATAATGGAACACGCGGATCCGCGCAGCGTGCGATTGAACAGCGCGAGGACGAGAATATCGAGAATGGATGACTTCCCGCATCGATTCGGCGCGATGAGGCCGGCGATACCCGCCACGGACGCGAAATTAATATAATTGTCGCGCCCATAGCAGAATAGATCGCTCCACTCGAGATACGCGAGCGTCCATTTCGTCGCCACGGACGCGATCGCGCGCGGAGGAGGAGCGCTATCGCCACTCGCGCGCGGAGTATTACCTTCACCGCTCGCGCGGATGCTCGCCATCGTTCGCACGTGAAGCGCGATTACCGAGGCGATCGTTCCGTCGTCGATCCGCGAGTTTGCCGCGCGCAGCTTTTCCGCGATCAATTCCTCCTGCTTTCGCCCCGTCGTACTCAGCGCCACCTCGCGCGACACCGCGCCCGCTACGTGCTCCGCGGGAACTACTATTTTCACGTTGGCACGCGGATTAATCTTGCCGATGCCATCGACGAGCGCGGCGATCGCGGGCGCGTCTTTTTTGACGCCCGCGCGCAATTCAACCACACATCTCTCGGCATCCGGTGTAATATGGCGCCCCTTCGTGGTGCAATTCGATTCTACGCGCACGCGCCCGGAGCTATCCGCGGATACGACGTATTTCACGAGCGCGCCCGGAATTTCGATGGGGATAAATCGATGCGCGAGCTCCCACGCGCCCGCAGTGCCAACGCGCGCGTCCCATATCACGAATCCCTTATCGAATGATTCGCCGATCGTGAGCTGCGTGAGCGCGCCGCAATAAACGATGGGGTTGCCGGACGCGGGATGCAGACGCGCCGCGTAGTCGTGAAAATGCCCGCACATCGTCGCGTCGAATTGATCCAGCCATTCCGAGCGAACCTCGCTCGTCATTCCCGAACCATCGGCGACGTTTACGCCGTGAATAAAATCATGTACCAGCGCGATCCGCAGCGGTCGCGAACCCTCGGCGCGTGCCGCGGCAACATCGAGCACCGATGGCGCGCCGGCGCGCGAAAGAGGCGAAAATACGTAGAATTGCGCGCGCCCCAGCACCACCTCGGTCCATCCGCTGCGCGCCCAATAGAATAATTCGCATTTGCCACCCCGCAGCTCGCGACAGTTACTCAGTATCGGCGTCAGCAGATCGCAGCGCCCATCGTTGCCCAGGTTCGCGTCGTGATTTCCGGGGATAATCGCGATCGCGCGCGAGTGCTCCGCGATCGTATCGAGCAGCGCGTAGCAATCGTTGATATTCTCGGCGCTCAATCGCGTTTTATAATGAAAAACGTCGCCAACGACGATCGTCATGAGCGCGTTATCTGGCGGTGCCGCTGCGCGATTGGTGCGCAAGAACTCGCCCAAACGCGTGAGAGCGAGAGCAAAACGATCGCGCGCGGTGTCGCGAATGTGGATATCCGCGAGATGAATAATGGTGAGCGCGGCCGCTGCGCGTGGCTCGGGTGGTATGATGGGGTGCGACATCGCGCGGTATAAAAACGCTTTTGTGATCTAATCCGCGCGCGCATAATCAAAAAAAAGCCGCGGTTGCCCCCGCGCGCAAGCCTCAGCGCGCGAACATCTGCTGGCGCATCGACAATTCAACCGCGTCCGCGGTTTTCGGCGCGATCCCGAGCGGCGCGAGAAGCGTCTCCACACGTCCGCCGCACGAGTAGAAAATCATAATAACGACCACAGCGATTATTACCCACGAGGGAATGAATACACCCATCATCGCGCGAAGTATATTGCGCGCGCAAAAAGAAACCGCGCGCGTCATCGCGCACTGTCGCGCATCGCGGACACACATTTCTCGATAATCGACTCAGGCACCGCGAGAGAAGAATCTATAAATACAGCGCGCGACGACCCGCGAGCTCCAGCGCCTATCGCGAACGGAAATAGCGCGTCCGCCTCGATCGCGCATAGCGGGCACGCGGGTTTATCATCACTCGCGCTGGTGCGCGGAGTATTGTCATCGGCGCCGCCGCCGCTACCGCGCCCAAAGCACTCAGTTCGCGCGCACAAAATATGCTCGCACGGGATCATGACGACGATTATAGTCATTGATTCGCGCTGCTGCGAGCAGAACGCGCAGCGATCGCGGTTCCACATATTATTGAAGCGACTGAGGCGCAATATGCGATAGAAATCATCGCATCCCGGATCGCGCGCCGCCGCGTTTACGTGCGCGCCCGCGAGAATCGCCGGGAGCGCGTCGCGCAAGCGCGAGCACATCGCGAATCGCTCGGCGCGCGCGAGCGGCGGATACGCGCGGCTCAAATCTATGAACGCGTCGCGCGATTTACGCGCCATCTTGCGCATCCATATCTTCGCGGGTTGCGCGAGCGAATTAATGATCGCGCCGCGCGCGGCCTCGCGTAGCGCGCATTCGCGCGAAATAATGCGCGTCGAAAAACCACCGCGCCGTGCCCATCCCGGTGGCGCAACGCCATCATCAAAGCGCACATCTTCGATCGCGTCAGGCATCCCGAGAACATCATGATCGAACGCGGGGGCGCACACCTTCGCGCCTTCTTCAATTGGGATCGATTGCGTCGCGCGCGCGTCCGATTGCGCGGCGGCGAGGTGTGCGAGAATAGATGCTTTCGCCGCCTCTATTTGCTCGGGCGTGAATTCTGCGAGAAGTGGCCGCGGCGCTGGCGGAGTACCGCGCGCGCCATCGTCATCCTCGACCGTGCAGTATTTCTGCGGGCGATGCCCGCGCAGAATTGGAAACATCAGCGCTAGCGATTTATCCATTTCTTTCTATCAAGGCGCGGGGGATTCAATTTCGCGCGCGCGAAAAATAGCGCGTACGCGCGCGAAAAATGGCGCGCGCGCGCAAAAAATAACGCGCGCTGCACCGCGCCATCGCGCGATCACGCTGTTTTGAAGAGGTTATCCTGCTCAACCTTGATCGCGGCCTCCTGCTCCGGTGTGAATCCAGTGTCCGTAATATGGAGCATCTCGCGCAGCTCGAGGTAGGTCTTGCAGCGCATTCTCTCCGCGCTGATGTACGCCGAGAGATCAACGAGCTGGGATATATCGAGAAATGTCCCCACGCGCAGCAGATGGAATAGGTCCTCGATGCTATCGTAGTACGGCATGATAAATTCGCGCTGCCAATCGAGAACGCGCGACTCCGCGAGCCGCGACCAATCGGTCCACTCATCGCGGTGGCGCGCCAGCTCGGCGCAATATTCGAACGCGATCCGCACATATCGCGATGGTTCCGCGGCGATCGGGATGGTTGGCGCATCTCCTGGCGCGATATCCTCGATCATATGCTTCACAACCTTGCTTATTCTCGCGGCCTCGATGGGGACGTCAAACGCCGTCCCGTCCTCGCATATTATGTGCGCGATTTTGCCGCTAAGCGCGACCACGGGCGGCGTCGCGCTCGGTCCGGATGCTGGCGGTGCGCCGTCGCGCGCCACCTCGGGGGCGATTGCTATCTCGGATTCTTTGCTGGCAGTCGTCGTCATCGCGAAATATATGGTCCCTTATATCTCAAAAGTGGGCGAATTCATTTTTTCGCGTGCGCGTATCATTGCGAAAAATAAATCGCGCGCAGCATCACATCGCGGCGCGATAGCATTCGCGACACTGTGCCTCGTATTTCTCGCGGCCGCCGACCGGATCGGAATACGCGTCGTCGAAAAGCGTGCGCGCCGAGCACTGGGCATCCGCGCCGCAGCGCGTGCAAACGGCGAGTAATTTCGTAACGCGATCCGCAGCGCACACGAGCAGCGCTATGACCGCGAATGGTTCGCGCTGCCAATCCGCGTCCAATCCGGCGCAAATAATGATCTTCCCGCGCAGCAACCACTCCTCTATTGCGCTCGCGACCGCGCGTGCAATGTCCTCATCGTACATCGCGAAGAACTGCATTTCATCAACCCCGATGACGTCGCTCGCGTCGATCGCGCGCGCAGTTTCGGCATCCGTGAGCGATGATGAGCGCGCGATCGGAACCATATCGTGAATATGCCCAGCGTGCGTCCGCATGGTCGCGCGCTCACCATCGCGATGGTCCCGCCCATGGCGAATAATTATGCATTTGCGACCCGCGCGCGCGTAACGCTCGACCGCGCCCAGCATGAGCGATGATTTGCCCGAGAACATTGGGCCGATTATCAGATGCAAGTTCCCGCGCGAGACGCTCATTATAATGATCGCGCGGCGCTTCATTTTTTATCGCGCGCGCATTATAATGAGCGCCTCCGCACCGAGCGGTGTTCATCCTCACCATCGAAACGCGTCCCGCGCGAATATATGATGATTAGCGCCAATATTAACCCGATCGAGCGTGCCACCACGGATAACGCGTGTAACGATATTTACGCGCGCAGTTTATGCATCGCGCACTATCCGCGCGAGCGCGCGTCTGCAATCGAGTGCGCGCGCGTTATTATCGCTTATGGATGCGAAAATGACGCGCAGCAGCAGCCGCTGCCGCCGCCCGCCGGCGCCGCGCCGATTACGTTTGGCGATTCTGTGCGCGAGGTGATTGTATTACCGCGCGCAATTCTCAGCGCGCCGGCAATCGCGAGCGCGTTTATTGAACAACTCGCGCTCGCGCTCGAGCGCGCGCCCGCAATCGCGCGCGTTATATTGCCCACCGCGCTTATGTCTTGCGCGGCCGCGCCGCGTATCGATGCGGAATACGCCAATCTGGCGATGTCCGACATCATTTGAGGCACACACGCGCGAAAAAAAATTTGATGAGTCGCTCAAGCGCCGAGGCGCGAGCGGCTCATCCCCCGCGTTTCCGCGAGGATTTTTAGAGATCATCAACGCCACCCGGTGCGATGGTATTGTGACCTCTGCTTAGAGAGGGCGAATTCAATTTTTTTTCCGGCGCAGGGGGCCGTGCGCGCGTGCGCGCGAAAAAAGAGAGAATTGGTGTCTTCTCGCTGTTGAAAGGGGGGGGGTCTTCCGCGATCGCCCTCGCGCGGCGCGTCTTTTTTATCTCCCGCCCGCGCCCGAATGCATGATTTATTCACATATCCTCGCCGAGAAGATGAGACACGCTCTCGGCGCGCGCTGGAATGGGCCGCGCGAAATGCTCCATACTCGCGCGCGGAGTATCGCCACTCGCGCTCGCGCCGCCGTCTGGATCTTCGGTCGCGAAAGCCTCGGGCGTGGGCTGGCGATTCACTTCGCACGCGGAATCATCGTCGGTCGCGTACGCATCGGGCGTAGGCTGGCGATTCACTTCGCACGCGGAATCATCGTCGGACGAGTAATCACCGCCGACCGGGGTTTTGATCCAGCTCATCCTCGCAGAGTAGTCTTCCTCGGAGGCGTAATCGTCATCACATATCGCGCGCGTATCGTCGCTCCAATCGTCGCGCGTCTCCATTCCCGGGACCCAGTCGTCGAGCGCGATTCCCGTCGGCGCGGGCTCCCATTCGGGCTCATCATCGTCAAAATCGGGCACCTCCTCGTCCTCGATATGGAAATCAGGCACCACCTCTTCCTCCGCGGCGCGCTCTTCACGCGCGGCAAGCTCTTCCTCGATATGATTGCGGCAAGGGGATGGCATTAAAACTGATAGTTCGTTTTTTTTGACGCGCGCGATTCATTTTCGCCTGGACGCGCAAATTGAATCCGCGCCGCGCGGATATAGCCAAAATGAGCGCCGACGCGCAGAGTATCGCCATTACGATAGGGATCACGGGACGCCGCCGCGCCGGGAAGGATACGATCGCGGATTATATTTGTGCTCGATACGGCGCCGACCACTTCACGCGCAAACTCGCGGTCGCGGACCCTATTCGCGCGATCGCGCGCGACGTGTTCGGTTTTAGCGTCGCACAGCTCGAATCCGCGCTCAAAGACGAGATTGATCCGCGCTGGGGCGCGACGCCGCGCGAAATATTGCAATTCGTCGGCACTGATATGTTCCGCGTCACCCTCGGCGCGCGATTTCCATCCATCGGCGCCGATATATGGGCGCGTAGCTTGCGCGATCGCATAGAGAGCGCGTCGCGCGGCATCATTCGCCCACTCGCGCCACATATAATCGTGGTCTCGGATGTTCGCTTTCCGAACGAGGCGCAAGTTTTGCGCGATCTTGGCGGCGCGATCATTCGCGTGCGTCGCGCTGTTGGCGTCGGCGCGAATGACGAACACGCGTCGGAAACAGCCGGCGACGCGATCGACGCTGATTATGAAATCGCGAATGATTGCGACCTCAGTGCGCTATACGAGCGCGCGGATGCGATTGTGCAAAAAATAATCGCGGACGCGCGTCGCTGATGCGCGCGCGGCAGTTTATGCGCATACACCATGTATGCGCGCGCACATGCGCTCCATTTTTTGCGCGTGTTTAACCCAAATACATCTCGGGCGCGGCTGCGGCGTGCTCGCGGCATTTCGCGACATATTTCGCGCCCCATTTCGTGCCGATAACGCTCAAAACCGCGCCGATGAGCGATGTCGCGATAATCAATAGGCGCTTTATCATTTGGTCGCTCGCGCTGGCGCCAGCGCCCTCGGCGATCGCGTCATACGCTTCCGCGCGCCAAAATTCGCCCAGCGCGGCCTCGAAATCATCGTCCGCGCGCGGCGCGATGAATACGACAGGTTCGCCGCCATCTATCGGTTCCGCGCGCACCTCCACCACGCTGAAATTCTCTTGCATAACATCAATCGCGAGGATACGCCCGCAAATTCGGCTCGCAATGATGGGCCCGCGCTCGATAATATCCCCGCGCACACACGACGCGAGCGCACCATAATCGGAATCGTGATCCATATCGCGCACGCAAACGCGCTCAACATCGCGCACACCAACAAGCACGCGCGAAATGAGGCCGCGATCGTAATGATACCGCGTGACCGCGCCAGTTTTATTCAGCGCGGCGAGCGCGCATTCCATCGTGTCGCCACTGGCGCATGCGACGATCAACTGCGTTTCCGAGAGCGGCGCAGTGATTCCCGAGAGCGCCGCGTACAAAATGGCGATGTAAGTCAGTGATGCGCGGATAGCGCATGCGGATAGGATTGGCGCAACCATTCTCGCGCGATTGTTATATGATGCGCGCGAATAATAGCGCCGCGTGGAAAATTGAACGGGCGCGCGAGAAATTATATTCCGCGATCATAATGGCGCAATGCGCAACGAGTACGGCAACGCCGCGCAAGGCTGACGCGCCGACCGCGAGCGATATCATTATCCGCGGATTTCCCAGCGCGCGCCCGAGCGAAGCAAAGTCATCACTCGCGCTCGCGCGCGGAGTATTGTCATCATTCACACTTGCGCGTACCCTCGCGGAATCATCCTTCGCCGCCAGCGCGATTATTCACGCGCGGACCGAGCCAGCGCGGTGCGATATTGATCCCGCGGATCGCGCTGAATACGAGCGTCTCGCGCGCAACCCCGCGTTTGAGCTTTGGTGTCGCGGAATTGATCCGTGCGATGGTCATCCGTGCCGCATCGGAAGTTCGGAGCATATTCACATCGCCGCGCGATTATTTCCCGCTGCTTATCGGCGCATTCGACTGCTTCAGTCGCGCGCGATATGCGCCAGGATCGATAGCGGACGCGGAATGTTATGCACCGCGCGCTATATCGCAACCGTCGCGACGATAAAATTCGTTCTACCGGGCGCGATTGACGAACGCGAGGCGTTTCCGCGCACCGCGGATTGCATATATTCGATCGCGCCCGAACTTCTTGCGTGCGCGAGTGGCGAAAGCACTCCGTGCGCGAGTGGCGAAAGCACTCCGTGCGCGAGTGGCGATGATGAGCGCGCGCGGTCGCAATACAACACAGAAGTCGCGACGGCATGCGCGCGGATCGAGGCGCTGCGATGGAATGAATTTATCGTGTTCGATGGGCGAAAATGGGGCATTCCGCCGATATGGCGCGGCCTACATCGCGAAGGAGATTGCGGAGGCTCCATCGCGCGATGCGAATTGCGCGAGCGCGCGTTCTGTTACGCGTGTTGCGCGGACGTGAATGGACCATGCGCGCGCCACGAATGCGTGCGCGAATTCGTCGCGTGCACGAGATGCGCGCAGGTTATCGCGGGCGGCGAGTATTATTGACGCGCGGCGAAAAAAAAGATGGGGACCCGCGCGCGCGTGCTCTACATCAGCACAAATCGCGGACCAAACGTGGCGCCGATGCGCACGATTATTTTTTGGTCGCGCGCCCGCCGCACTTGGACCGGGAATACAATCCGCGGCGTATCCTCGGCGCTACGCATTAATTGGCAAACGAGCTCGGGCGGAACCGCGCGCCTCTGAAACGCGATTTGCGCGCTCAAGACAATCGCCGTCTCGAACACGGAAAGCTCGCGGCCGCCCGAGTAAATCGCGCCCGCGCCGCTGCCTTCGAATGGATGCCGCGCGGGAGAGGTGGAATTCGCGACACTATCGAACTCATCGTCGCATGCGTAGACCGCGAATTCGCCGGCAAGCGCGCCGAACAGCGACCATTCCGCGGTCCCCGGCGCGAACGCAATCTCGCGCTTGATCGCGTCAAACGCGCGACCATCGTCCTGCGCGCAGAAAAGAGACCGCGCGAGCGCGCACACGTACGCGATTTCACCCGCGACTGCGCCATTCTCTCGCAGCTCTTTGCGGTCGAGAATGAGGCGCACGCGCGTAGTCATTTCATGCGCGATAATATGCGATATAAAGTCGGACGCGCTCATCGGCGGGAACTCAACGACCGGGGCCGCCCCCGCGCGACCGCGCGTTTTGCGCGAAATGATGCGCAGCGCGCGATCCATATCCATTATTTCCGCGCTGCGCTTTGGCGCGACAGCATTCGCGAGGGAATCCGCGCACGAGCCACACGCGACGCTGGCGCGAACATAACTCGCGCAGAGAGCGCGCGCCGATGTAAGGCGCCCAAATTCCGCTCCCGTTGGCGAAATCGCGATCGCTGTGCATATTATGCGTGGTTCGCGATCGCCATGCGCGCCCGAGAGAACGCGCTCGCATACGGGGCATCGCATATTATTCTCGCGCGCCCATGATTCAATATCATCGGGCTCATCGGCGGCGAAAACAACGCGCGCGTGATTGAATGTGATCACTGTTTCGCTCATGGAATGGACCGCGCGCTGCTAATATTCTCATCGCGAAATTCAAAAGTCGAGCGCGGGCTCAGCCATATCGCGCGCCGTGGCGCGACGCACGCGCAATCCCAAACGCGCGCCGCCGGGTGCGCGCTCTCTCTCGCCGAGAGGATCCGCCCATTCCGCGGGTGCGCCTCGTCGCGCGGTCGATTGCGAGAATGTGCGCCCGGAAACATTTGGCGCAGCGCGGCGCGTACTCCCCGCCGCGAGTGAATCAGTGCGCGTCGCGCGCATTACACTCGCGAGAGCGCTCGCGGGAAGAGAACCACCGCGAGGCGCAGCCGCGCGCGCGTGAGCGTCTGGGCGCGCGGGTGCCGAGATGAATTCGGGCGCCGCAATATTGCGCGCGGCGCCGCGATGCCATGACGCGGGCGCGGATTCATCCGGGCGCAGGGCACGCGCGTTGTGTAATTCGAGAGCATCCGCGCCCGCCTCAATATCTCGCGCAGTATGGCTCGATGCGTGAACCGCACCTGCGAATCGCGTGACAATCGCGCCCGCAGTCGCGAGCGCGTGTTCCGATCCGGGCGCGCGTTTCGCATCCGTCAGCATTTGGCGGCGAATAAGATCCACTTCGCGCGGTGACGCGTTCCCGCACGCGCGCTTCATGAGATGCGCGTCAATTATGAGATACGCTGGTTCCGCGATATCGCCGACCGCTGCCGCGCGCGCTGCACCGCCGGACCATCCGAGCGCGCGCCCGAGAGAACCGTCGCCGCGAACCGCAACGTGTGGCGCGGACCAAGGATTATTCACACCGCGGCGCGCGATTTCCGTCGCAATATCAAGAATATCTCGCGCGCGCTCGGCATCATGCGCGGTCGCGCGATGGAGAAGCGCAAGCGGATCGCCATCGTCCAAATGCCACGCGCGCGGACGCAGGTCCGCAGCGGCGCCGTCATCGTAAATGTCGCCCTCGGCCGCGCGAACAACTGCCGCCATATCGCGCGCGAGGTGCCAAATACTGGCACCGCCGCGCACTTCCGCAATATCGCCAGCGCGGGTTCCCTGCGGTTCCGATGCGCCGCGCGCGCTGTGTCTCATCGCGCGCGCACCAGCGTCTGCCGCCGCGCTAGCATCAATTCGCGCTGGCGCAGCGTCGCGCGCGATTGATTCGCGCTCGATTACATCCGCCGCCCCGCCACCGGGCGCCACCGCGCACGCGTGCGCAGCCGCGAGGGTTGCGGCGCCACCAGGCGCGCCGCGACGCGCGCTTCCAACGCGCCCGCGTTTCTCGTCGCGCGGATTATATTCGGCGCGCCGTTGCGATCGCATTGCGGTCTCTTCGCTTTCGAGCGCATCATCATCGCGCGCCGGCGCTTGCGTGCGCGCGCCTCCCGCATGCTCTTCCGCGCTTTGAGATGCGCCCGCGCATGGCTGCACTGCCCAATCGCGACCCGCGCGCGCTTGATCATTCTCTATCGAGCGCCCGAATATACGCAAATTGCGCTTAACGCGCGCGCGCGCCTCTTGTAATTTCTTCGCGCGTGCCGTTTCCGGCTCAATATCGCCGGGAACACCCTCGCTGAGATGAGTCGCGCCCACGGGTTCCGTCGGCTTCAAATATCGCGCGCGCGCCGCCATTTGTGCGCCAATGCGCCACGCTGGAAAATGATCGTCGCCGGGCGTGCGCGTATCCTCGTCCATAAATCCGAGAAACATTTCGGGATGCGCTGCCGGATCCGCGCCGGATCGCGTGCCCGTCGTGCGCACGTTCATCCGCGTTTTACTCCATCCGCGCGTGTCACGCGGCGATTCGCTTTCGAATAGCGGTGGATCAGGGCGAAAATCGGCGATCGTGCGGCGCGAGAAGTCATAATACGCATGCGCGTCGAATGTATCGGGCGTCTCATCGAATTTGCGCGTGAGCAGATACGCGGGAAGCGGACCGCCCTCGGTCGTATGCCCATGATATTGTTGCGTGTCGATGAAATTCTCAAAAATATCCGCGTGCGCGAGCGCCGCGGGACGGTATTCCATTTCTATATTGTGCGGCGGAATAATACCGCTCTCCTATGTCAGCCAGCGCACACGATTACGCGCGCCCACGCGCCGCGACTCTATTCGTTGATTATCGCGAGCGCGCAGTCGGCGAGATTTTGCATGACGATCATCCCGACGGCGATACGGGACCGTTTGGAAATCCCGCGCGGCGCCTCACTCACGGCGATTTCGAGCTCATCGCGTACGAAGAGGGCGCGCATGGCATCGCGCCGCGCATGCTCGCGACGATAATGATTCTCGAGCGCAAAACGTATGCCGATTTCGCGGCATCGTTCAAGGATGGTCGCATCGATAATATCGCGCGCATGCTCGCGCAGCGCGACAGCGGCACTGTTTCGCCGCGCCATGATTCCGAAGGACCGCGGGGGCGATTCATTCCGGCGCTAATAATCGAGGGTCCGCGGCCAGCGGCGCGTGCGGATGGAATTCCGCTCAAAAGTATCCGCGCGAAGATCGACCATCTCATGATGCGCGACGGCGTCCATGTTATCGAAACACGCGACCCGCGCGACACGGCGATGCGGCTGCGCGAGCTCGTTTCGGGTGCGAATTCGATGCTCAAGAAAGGCGGCGTGTGGTCGCGATGCGATCCCGCGGAATTCGGATCTATTCCGATTGAGCGACCACCATCGGAGGGCGCCGCCGCGCCGCCGCGCTCAATCGCGTCCGAGCCGATCGAAGTGACGATTGCGGATAACACGCGGCGAATGTACGCGCAATTCCCCGGCGTTGGCCCCAAACGTGCGCGCGAATATGTGCGCGCGGGCATATCAATCGCGCATTTTGTCGAGCGCGGAACGAGCGCTATCGCGGAAGCAACCGCGACAGCGGTCACTCCCGCGACCGCTACCCGCGCGCCCGAAATAGGCGCCGCGTATCTCAACTTCGCGATGCGATATGCGCGCGAGCGAACGTCAAAGATGGACGCGGATATTCTCGAGGCCGAGAGAGGCGTAAGCCGCGGGATGATCGCGGATTGCATTCTCATCAGCGCTGCCGCGCCCGTGCGCGAGCGAACGCTTCTCGACGTATGCGAAATGACGCGCGTCGAGCTCGGATCGCTCATCTATCGCGGGCATCAACTGGGCGCTGTCGGGCATGGGCTCTACGATTGCCTGCATTATTGCGAGAAAGACGCGCCGCCGGCCGCGAAATAATGTGCGCCACTCGCGCCGCCGCGATCTTTTTTTCTCGCGCGACCGTCAGCGATAACGCGCGCGGAATATATATCGCAATGATGGATGGAGGCGCCACCGCGTGCCAACTCGCCGCGCGAATGGATGCTGATCTCGATGCGGGCGCGTTCAAGAATATCGCCGCCGAGCATCAGCCCAACTACGCGGACGTCCTTCTCGCGCAGGACGAGATAAAAAAATACATACAGACGCGCGGCTGCATTCTCTACGGCGGCATCGCGATTGATTACGCGCTGCGTCTGCGCGGCGATAAGATCTACGCGGACGACGATCTGCCCGACTTTGATTTTTGGTCGCCCGCGCATGTCGAGACCGCGCGCGAAATAGTGAACATATTATCCGCGCGACTTCCGCACGCGACGGTTTACGGCACGCGCGCGCAGTTTCCGCGCACAATGCGCGTGTCGGTGGGCGATAATAATTGGGTCGCGGACGTCACTTATTTGCCGCGCGAGCTCTACGATCGCATTCCGACGCTCGCGTTCGATGGTATGCGCATTGTGCATCCGCATTTTCAATTCTCGGACCAACACTCCAGCCTATCGTATCCATACGATGGCGCGCCGCGCGAGGTTGTGTTCGCGCGATGGAAAAAAGATATCGCGCGCTTCAATAAGCTATTCGCGGCGTACCCGCTCGAGCGCGCGCCCGCGAGCGTGCCGAAAACGACGCAAATCGCTGTTCCGAGCGCAATAATCGCGCATTCTCTGCTGTTCGGATTCGCGGCATACTCGCTCTATTATAACGCGCTGATCCGCGCGCATCCCGACGCGGCGCGCGATCCGGATTTGCGGCGCATACCAACCGCGCGCGATATACAGGTCGCGGAATCGCGATCCGCGGGAGATGATGATGGCGCGCGATTTATTCTCGTTGACGTGCCGTATGAGCTCGTCGAGATATATGCGCACCGCGATACAATCCAAACGTACTCGGCGGCAAAGAATCCGCGCAAATTCTATCCGCTGATTGATCTAATCGACGCGCATATGATCGCGACGGTGGGCAGTCCGCCGGCGACTCTCATCGCGTTCGTTAATCGTCGCAATTACGCGGGATATCATAGTTTCGCGCTCGGCGCGGCGGCGGTGGCGCAAAAGGTGCGCGCGATCAATATCCAGGGCCTGCTGAAATACTTTATCGGGTGCTATTTGCGCGCGAAATATTTCCCGCACGTCGCGAGCGGGCCGGTGATCCCGGAGAGCGTTTATCTATCGTATTATGAAGCGTGCCTCGTGCTTATCGCGAAGTCGCGCGGGACGTCAGTCGCGCATCTATTTGAGCCATCGCTCTCGGTATTCGGCGAGCGCGGCGCGCAGCAGCATGATCTGATCGCGATGCACGCCAACGTGATTAACCAGCTCGGATCGGGCGAGAAACTGGATCATGATCTCATTCTGCCGCCAAAAAATATCAAGGCGCTGAGTTCGATCGCGCCGCCACCCGCGCCGTTCCAATACGAGACGTGCGCGTTTCTGAAGATTGCCGGCGAGGAATTATTAGCGTGAAGCGCCGCCGCGCGCTGAATCATCGCGCCACGGAGATAGGCGGCTGAATTATCGGGAGCCGAATGATCGGAAGCCGAGCAACCAGCGGCAGACGTTCCGCGCTCGCAGCGCGCGTGACCGAAGTATCTTGCGCCAGCGACTGAAGCGTTAGCTCGTGCGGCGCCTCTATAAATACAACAAACACGCGCGTCGCGTAATTCTCGCCGCCGGTCGCGCTCGCTATGGGGATAGCTCCCGGAATTATATCTACCTTGCGCAGCGAATATACCGCGCGCGCATTGGCGAGCGCGTCGTTCCGCTCGCGCTCGCCGATATTCCGAATCGTCGCGATGCATATGCGGAACATATCCCTCGAATCAATCGCCCCGTAGGGACGCTTTGCGGGCGAGACGAACGCCGCAATTATATCGCCAAGAGAGTCGCGAACGAGCGCTCGCGCGAGCGCGGAGTCAATCTTTTTTGCGCGATCGACCGCGAATATACCATCGCGCAACTCATCGCGCGCGAGTTGCGGTCTCGCTGCGTCACCGCGCCGCCGCCGCGGGCGCCCTGATGTTGGCGCGCGCGGCGAATGCGAACGCGCGATCCATTTTATTGTCGCGAATAACTCGCCCCCATCGAGAGCGGGCCGCGCGGCGGGAGAAGCGTGATCTCGCCGGCAGCTCTCCACGAAATCAAAGTCGAGAATGCGGGATATTGTGCGGTGGTGGCCGGCACGCACCGCGATCGCGAGGCAGAGATCGAGATTGGGCACCGGAGCGTCCGCGTCCCGCGATCGCGCGAATGTCGCGAGAAGATAATCAATAAGAGCGAGGGAATGTCCCACGGCGCTCGATGCGCACGCGCGATAAAGCGCGCCATGCGCAGCCGCGGGGTGAATCGCGCAGCCGCACGCGCGTGCCGCATCAACGATTTCCGCCATCATACGCACGTCGCCGGATTGCGCGGCGCCCTCGAAACACGACGAATAAAATAGCGCATCGCAGGCGCGCGGATTATCGTCTTTACCATGTTGCTCCGCGCTCAGAATGGCGTGCATGCGATAGCGGTCTCCGGTCGCGCAAATGCGAATTGCGTCGCACCAGCGCGCGAATTGTCGCATTGGGTTCGCGTCGTCGCATATCATTTAGCGCGATATATCAACGGCGCGCGCATTCATTTCGTGCCTGCGCCGCTTTATCGCGGCGTGGACGCTGCATTTATTGCAGCGTACCTAATATAACGCGCCAATGTCGGAAACGCGCGTGGTCGCGGATGGCGAAACAATCAATATTCGCGGCGCGAAAATAGTGTCACTAATCGCGCTGCCGAGCGCGGGACCCGCGCGATTCACGCCCGGGCAAACGTGGTCCATCGCGATACGCACGGCAAAAACAATACTCGATGGCGCGCGCCATATTGCGCGCGACTCTCTATTCGCGATCGCGGACGCGTCGGTTGCGCAAATATCAACGCGCCGGCACCCGATCGTGGCGGACGATGATATTACTTTCGCCATTTCAGGGCGCGGCGGCGCCGGCG
Organism: Candidatus Omnitrophota bacterium; assembly: GCA_023227925.1. Classification (GTDB taxonomy): domain Bacteria; phylum Omnitrophota; class Gorgyraeia; order Gygaellales; family Profunditerraquicolaceae; genus JALOCE01. The sequence goes on along the minus strand of JALOCE010000002.1, from coordinate 7,788 downwards.
CGATCGTGCGCGCGCGAATCGTGCTTGAAAAATACATCCGCTGCGAATGATATACGCCGCGCCATGACATCCGAGCGAGCGCCCGGCGCACCACAATTATCAGCCAGCGCGCGCGAATTACCCGACGCGTTAACGCCAACGTGCGCGATTTCCATTCGCGATTCGAAGGTTGGTGCGCTATACCAACGCTTCGGCGAGCTCACCGAGCGCGCGCAGTCAACGGCGCGATATATGGATTTTATCGCGCAACACGCGCGCAATCGCGCGATCGTGGAGCAATTACGCGCCGCCATACCAATCGCGGGAAGCGACTCGTGCGCGTCCGACCCAGCGACAACAGCGCGCGCGATCGCGAATGAATACGCGCGCCTATGCGAATCGATCCCTGGCGATACGCAACTCGCCTCCATGGGCGCGCTCGAAGCGCACTCTGCGCGCCAAAAAATACAGGAAACGCTGGCGCTGTGCGACACGATTCGCCGATATCTGTATCATATGTACATCGAGGAATGCCTCGACGCCGAAATCGCGAGCGCGAAAGGGGCGCTTACCGCGGTGGATCCATCGGGAGCGCCCGCGTTAACGCTTACTCTTCCGCCTCCGCTGCGCCCAGTTGGTCGCGGCGCGCCATCTTCGCCGCTTCCACAACCAGCGCGCGGCGGAAAATGATGGATCTGCCGCGGCAAGCGCTGGGCTGGGCTGTTTTTTTTTGTCGGCGTGCACTCCTCCTCGGCGCGCGTCAAATATAACATCGCGATGTTCACGCTGCAGCGCCGCGGTGAATTACGCGCGCCAAATGGTGATCCTGAGCTCCAGCGCGCGCTGGATAAACACGTTCCGTACGAATACATTATCGGGTGGTTGCGCGAGCGCGAGGGACGTCAAGGCGTCGCGAATCGCGTCCTCGTCATCCAATCTGGCACCGCGAGCGGCAAATCAATTACCATTCCATCGGAAATCTACGGCGCACTCGTGCGCGGGCGATACGTCTCCGGCGGCGGCATTATTTGCACGCAGCCGCGCGTCATCACCGCAATCGCGAACGTACATCAGATCGTCGCGATACCGAAATATGGCGCGACGCTGCATATTGGCGATACCATCGGCTGGAGTACGCGCTTTTCCAAGCTGCGGCCGCGCCGCATAAGCCTATTGAGCGCAACGCTCGGGATTCTCGCGGTCCAGCTGCAAATCTACACCGACGCGGAGATAATGTCGCTGTATCGCTATATTTTGATCGACGAGGCGCACGAGCGATCGCTCGAGGCGGATATCACGTTCGCCGCGCTCAAGGGATTTCTCCATCGCAACGCGCATTTACCGGGGTGCCCGTTCATCGTTCTGATGAGCGCAACGATCGATGCGCCGAAATTCGCGCGTTATTTCCTTGATATCGCGCCCGCGCGCGACGTGAGCGCGGTACTCGAGAACATTATTATCTGCAACCCGGCGCAATCATTCGCGCGCGAGTGGCGTTGGCCGCGCGAACCATCGCGTAATATAGTCGAGACGATCAAGCGCATCGTTTTCGATGTGATGGACAGCGCGCCCGCGCCGCGCGAAACGTGGATGCCGGGCGCGTCGCCATCGGACGCGATTATCGGCGAGCAGACGGAGCGCGATGATATTCTCGTATTTTTGCCCGGGCAATACGAAATAATAAATACGCGCACCACGCTGGTTAGCGAAAATAATCGCCGCGTAGGCCAGGGTAAAACGTGCGCGCAGATAGTGATCTTGACGCGCGAAACGTTCGGCGGCGATAACCTCGAGGTGCGCCAGCTCACGCTTCCGCTGCGCGAACTCCCGCCCGGCACGGCGAAAGTATGTCCGCGCCCCGAGCGGCGCGTAATTCTCGCGACTAATATCGCGGAGACGGGCATTACATTCAATACGCTGCGATACGTGATCGATTCGGGCTTCCATCGCGGGAACGAATACAATCCGAATCTGCGCGCGGACGTGCTTATTTCGAAACCAGCGCCGATGTCGCGCATCACGCAGCGCTGGGGGCGCGTCGGGCGCAAATTCCCGGGCGTAATTTATCCGCTGTATACCGAGGGGATGCACGCGCAGCTGAGCGAGGAACAGCTGCCGGATATCGCGACCGCGAGTCTCAATAAAATTATCCTGCAAATCGTATTCGATCAGCAAAAAATAAAGCACGCTCTCGGCGGCGCGAGTTGGTTGGCGCCCGCGCGCGATCAAAAAGGGCGCGTGACCAGCAGTAGCGCACGCGACGACTCGCGCGCAGCGCAAGACGACGCTCGCGCAGCGCAAGACGACGCTCGCGCAGCGCAAGACGACGCTCGCGCAGCGCAAGACGACGCTCGCGCAGCGCAAGCACGCGACGACCGTCGCGTCCCATATTTTCGCGTCGATGATATCGATATGCCCGATGCGCCGCAGCCCGATATTCTCCTCGATGGGCTCAATCACGCGTACGCACTCGGCTTCATTTCGCGCGCGCCGCCCGTATTCACGCCCGATCTCGAGGAATTTCTCGCAACCACCGAGCGCGCGCCCGCGAATCGCGTCGGCATCACACGGCTCGGGCGCGTCGCGATAGAATTGATCACGTTCATCGAGTCGATCGAAGCGCTGCGCATGGTCCTCGCGGGGTTTTCGTGGGGCTATCGCGTCGCCGATCTCGTCGTGATCGCGCTATCCTCATTTTTAAAACGCGCTGGCGAAACGGCCACCGGCGAAGTCGCCGCCCACCTATCGCTTATGACCGCGCCGCAAATTAATGTTAGCGCGGCATATGGTGATATATTTCCGCTGCTCGATTCGGCATCCGAGACCGCGGAACCATCCGGCGCGATTGACGCGATGAACGCGTGGCACGCGATCCTCGGCGATACTTTCTTCGACGCGCTCGTTATTGGCGCGTCGCTCGATGTGGTCCTCGCGCGCGAGAAATCTGCGGATATGATCGTGATGTTCGAGGGATGGTGCGCGAAAATGGGCCTCAGCACGGATTCGGCGCTGAAATTCATAGAGGCGCGCGATGCGACCAATAGCGCGCTAATCGGGCTTGGGTTCGATATATATCGCGGGGTATCGCTCATCGATCTTGCGCGCGATCGCAGACGCGATGCAGCGGCGCTCGCGGATGCGATTTTGCGATACAAGCGCTGCATTTACGATGGTTATCGCCTCAACGTCGTGCGCTGGAACGCGAGCGAGGGTTATTATCGCACCAATACTGGGTTGCGCGTGCTCGCGGACGCCGTTGAATCAAAGTTTCCGCGCGCGACGATTGGCGCGTCATCGCCCGACCTTATCGGGCACGCGCAAACTGCAGTGTTCGGCTCGTTCGCGGGTAAATTGCGGCGTGAATCGCTCGCGTACGATATTCATTCGGATCAGGTTTCCATTCTGGACGGGTTCATTGGCGAGGACCCATATTTCGCACAATAAGCGCGCGCATCGCCGCACATTCATACGCGCCGCCGCCGCGCGAAAATGGCAACATTCTCGGGCGCGCATATGTAATTTTTTCCAGTATACGGCGCGGATGGCGCGAGAGATGGGCCATCGCGGCGCATATCTATGAGAATGCGCTCCATTTGCGCGCAATCGGTGCCGACAATCTGCTCGCGCGCCGCGCCATTGCGAAACACTATGGTTGTCGGCACGAATGATGGATGCGCGATCGCGAAAGGCGCCGGACGTATGGCGCGCGCGTTTGTTGTTTGCATCGCGGCGGTGGCGCTACCGGCGCTACCATCAAGACCACCGAGCGCGTCCGCGAGATCTGCATCCGCGATAATGAACCGCGCAAATGGAAATTCGCGGCTCCATTCCGCGCATCGCGACGCGAATAATTCGCATGCCCAATCGCCAGCGCGCGCCAGAACAACGATCGCATATCCGGGGCGCGCGATGGCCGCGCGTAATTGCTCGCGCGCGTTCGCGGTAGTTATTTTGATAACCCTCGACATATATTCGCGGCGCGATGGATGAACTCGAGGAATATCACCGGCTCGCGCTGCTCGTTTCGAATTTCGTGCCGGCGGGCACCGCACGCCCGATGCATATCGTCAATCATACGCGAATGAAGCTCGGGACGCTCGCAGCGTTATTCGAGCCACTGGATGACGAAACGCGCGGTTTCGCGCCAATCGCGCGCGCGGTGGGTGCGGCGGCCGGCGATCGCGCGAAAACGGCGCCCGCAGACGAAGCGCGCGTTATCGTCGTATGAAAGTTGCGCGCGCGAGATATAATGGCCTCGAAAATGATCACATACCGCCTCGGCGGATCGCCCCAAGCGCCCGCGCGATTGATTGCGCAACACGACGCGGCGACGCGATTTTGCCGACTCGCGCGCGTTGAAGCGCGCGCGCGCGCGCCGCTGCTTGATCCGCGAAATACGTTTATGCGCGTACATGTCGTCGCGCCCGAATCGATGTCCGCAGAATTACCGCTTCCGCTCGCGCCGGAGCCGCCAATTCCGCCACCGCCGGCTCCGCCGATTCCTCTTCCGCCGTTCGCGGGTGATCCACCCGTTCCGCAATGGTATGGTCACGCTTATCCTTATCCCGATCAACCGCTCGTCGTGTTTGATGCGGCGACATCTTTCGGCCCCGATATGCGCGCGGAAATAAGTCTGCTCGCGACGCCAGACGCAGGAATGCCGCCGATGGGGCCGACATGGTTCACTTATTTCCCCTATACGATCACCATCCTCGCTCCCGTGCCAATATTCGCGAGCGTAACGGTGCAATATTCGTAACGCAGCGCGCGATACGCATTTTTTGTGTCGCGCGCGATATAGAGATCACGCCGCGCGCAATGAAGGGCTCAACAATCGCGATCATATTGGGCGCGGTCATCATTGTGATTATCATAATTATCATCATCGTTCTAGTCTTCGCGACTGGCGGCGAAGAAGAAAGCGCGCCACCAAGCGGAAGCGGTGCCCAAACGCCAGCCGCGAGCGCGGGGAGCGCGAGCACAGGAAGCGGTAATTCCGCGACTGTTGCACCGCAAACGGCGATTGCGCCCGCAGAAACCGCGGAGGATAAACGTATTAGTGCCGCGCTGGCCGAAGTTTACGGGATTTATCCGCACTCAATATTGCCGCGCGGAAGCTACGCGTACGGCGTTATTCGCGCGACCGGCGCCGGATGTAGCGCAATCGGCGGCGCAGTGAATGGCTATCCCGGCGACGATGAATGGACGGATTGTCATGTTAATTTTGGTAAACGCGACGATACCTCGACCGCGTATCGCGGATTTCATAGTGCGTGCCCCGCGGGCGCGAAATGCTCACCGATTCGCATCCCGATGACCAGCGCGAGCGATTGTCGCGCGATTGGCGGCGTTCCTGCAGATGATCATTGCGAACTTGCGGCTGGATTTGATCCAACGCTTGGTTTATACCCTCGCGGCACGTGCCCGACGGGAACATGCGCGCCCGTAATGTTCCGCGCGCAATCGAGCGCGACATGCAAAGCAATCGGCGGTCGCGCGCTCGATATCGTCGGCAATGATTATTGGCCCGAGTGTCATATGAATATCGGCCCCGCGAAGCGCTAATCGCGCCCGCGCGATTGTCGTTTTTTCGCACGCGCGCAGCATCGCGCGTAATATAAGCCCGAAATTATGCAGGGACGAACAATCGCGCTCATAGCGGGCGCAATTATTATCGTGATAATCATTATCGTGATCGTCGTCGTCGCGATGGGCAGCGAAGATGCGGACGCCGCCGCGGACGCGCCCGCAACCGCGACAACAACAACGACGACAGGCGCGGGCGCGGACGCAGGTGCGAATGGTTATCTCGATACCAATGTAAGCGACGGCGCCGTCACAGATCACTCGGGAATTATAGACCAAACCAGCGATACAAGCACCGCGGATGCCGCGGCAGCGGAAGCGCGCGAAGAAGCCGCGCGCGCCGAAGCAGCACGCGCCGCAGCAGCGAAAGAAGAAGCCGCGCGCGCGGAAGCTGAACGCGAAGATGCGGCGCGCGCAGATGCCGCGAATGTTGTTTTAGACGCCGCGCTCGCGGAAGTTTATGGATTTCATCCGCACACAACTACGCCGCCGGGTAGTTACGCGTACGCTATGTTTCCCTCGACCGGGCGCACGTGCCGCACGCTCGGCGGCGCGATGAATGGCTCGCCGAAGGATGATGAGGCCGCGGATTGCCACCTCAATATTGGGCGCCGGATGTCGGCGAGCGCGCCCGCGCGCGGTCTTCTTCCAATGACGGGGTGCGCGGATGGCGAATGCGATGTAATGGCGATTCGCGCGTCAAAAGCGGATTGTGGCGCGCTAGGTGGCGAAGCGACGGATCGCAAATACGGCGATGGTTTATTTGATTGCCGCATGCGCGTAAGCAGCGGCGGAATATTGTCCGCGGCGGCGGCGCCGCGCTGGGGATTATATCCCGTCGGCGAGTGCCCCGCCGGTCAAAAATGCTACCCCATGCGCTTTTCCGCTTCGAATCGCGAACAGTGCTTGCGCATCGGTGGAAATTATGATGGAACCGGCGAATGGGGCGGCTGCGATATGTTGGTTGGTCCCGCGTCGCGCGCGACGGAAAGTTTCCGCGCGTATCGGCGCGCGCCGCGCAGGCGAAGGTAAAAGCGCGCGCTCCCCGGCGCGGAGTTCTGGCCGTCTTTTTTTCTCGAAAATATACGCGCGCGATGGATAATTGGACCCTCGCGCTTATCATCGGGGCCGTTATCGCGATAATAATCGCGGTCGCGATTACGATCGCGGTCATGTCGAGCGCGAACGAGATGAGCGAGGAAGACGCCATCCGCATGATCATGGCGACGTCAAAATTACAGCAGCAGTAGGGCCGCCACTGCGAAAAAATAACCCCGCGCGCCGGGATTATCATCGCGCGAAGACAAATGTCCCGCGCGGATTGATGTCCGCGCGCGACGCGCTCACTTCCACAGCGCCCGTCCTCGTATTAATCGCGCCTACAACGGTGCACCCGCGCGCGTCGCGGCCCAGCGCATAAAGCATATCATCGCGCGCGATGATGGAGTAAATATCGCGCATTTTTTGCCCACCATCGCCACCGATATCGGTGAATTCCAACGCGCGCCACTGTTCCGCGCGCGCGTGCAAATCGAGCATACATATTTCGGCGCACTCGCGGTCGGCACTCGCGTGCGCCAGCCACACGCGTTCTTTTGATACGCGCGGCGTCGCGATGCGGAGAGTGTTGACGCGCGCGTCGGGTAGATGCTCAAACGCGGGTACGAACGCGGACGCGGGAGTAAAATCAACGCGCAATCGCGAAAATGAGATATCCCAGTCGCGATTATATTGCGGCGCGATCGAATAAAAGTACGCCCAAAGCGCGCCATCGCGCGCGCGCGATATGTCGCAAACGCTTGTCATTTTCGCCTCGCGCTCTGGAATGGGCACCGCGCGAGTAAATGTGTGGCGCGCAGGTGCTGAATCGCGCGCGCTTACATCGATCGCGACCCAATTAATCGCACGCTCGGATATTTCAAAGCAATAAACGCGCCCCTTTGTGCAGCAAACATCGCTTGCGCCGCGCCATATCTGCTCCCAGCTCTCGCCGTCGTCGCGCGAGATGATTGTATATTCGGGCGCGCGATCATCGCCATCACTCACGCTGGCGCGCGGAGTATTACCATCACTCACGCTGGCGCGCGGAGTATTGTCATCACTCACGCTGGCGCGCGGAGTATTGTCATCACTCACGCTGGCGCGCGGAGTATTGTCATCACTCACGCTGGCGCGCGGAGTATTGTCATCACTCACGCTGGCGCGCGGAGTATTGTCATCACT
>JALOCE010000026.1 GCA_023227925.1 Candidatus Omnitrophota bacterium | reverse complement strand
CATCACTCACGCTGGCGCGCGGAGTATTGTCATCACTCACGCTGGCGCGCGGAGTATTGTCATCACTCACGCTGGCGCGCGGAGTATTGTCATCACTCACGCTGGCGCGCGGAGTATTGTCATCACTCACGAATGAAATTATAGTACGCGGCGCGCGTAACCCACGGCCGCCGTGGACCATTTCAATTCGCGATGCGCCGCGCATACAACGCGGAAGAAACGGCTTCCATCGGCGCGTTTCCGGGTTATAAATCGCATAGTCGCTCGCGATTGCGCGCGCAACCAATGGCAATATTTCGCGCGCGAATGGCAAGCGGCGTTGCACAAACTCGCGCCGCCGTGCGGTTTCCACGACAAATCGCGGCGCGCGCGAGCGCATCAACGCGTCCGCGATTGCGCGCAATAGATAACTATCGCGTGCGATTACGCTCGCGGGAGACGTGGCGCCGAGGCGAGGATGAGCAGCGCGCGCGAGCGCAAGAATGGCCGCGCGGATACTTTTCGTATTCATTCGGCGTGCGTGATATTATCCGCGCGCGGGTTCAATTTTGCCGTGCGCCGAAAAAAGGAGAGACGCGGCGCGTTGATACGACGCGCTCATGATCAGAGAGTCGCGGGATACGGCACGCGCTCTATTTCGAACATATCGCCCACGGTTCCAGCGATGAGAGGACCCCGCGCGAATTTACGCGTCGCGAGATTGAAACTCACGACCGCGTGAAGCGCGCGCCCCGCGAAGCAACACAGTGCGTAGAGCATATTCCTGCGCACGATGATGCCGCGGATTTCCTCGGCCGAAGGACAGAGAGCGTAGAGATTATACTCGCGCGCACCGAAATCGATCGCGGTCCACTCGCGCGCTCCCGCGCCGATGTAGAACGCGCGGGCACACCTCGGCGCGGTGGTATGTTGGTCAAGAATCGCGACAACGCGCCGCGCGGAAACAGAGAACTCCGCGCGGTCATAATCGCGCGCGACGAGCGGTGGAAGGCGCGCCGCCATTTGGTGTGCGAGGGAAATACACCAAAACTCGAGCGCGTATGGGTCGGACGCGCCGCAGAACATCATATACGCGATTCCGCGCGAAATGGTGATCGAGCGATCGCGCGCGATTATTGGTGCTGCGCGCGAGTCGCCGCGCGCGCCGAATCCGCGATGGGGGATCATGGCGCACCCGCTCGAAACGACCTTTCCGCTGTCGAAATCGAACTCGGTCCATGACGTCATGACCGCATCTATGCGAAACGTCACTTCGCGATCGCCGCGCGCACCGCGAAAACGAACGCCGATGTGAACGCGCGGGTCAAGATCGTACCCAAACGCCTTGGTCGGCGCGGTGAGAACAGCGGTCGCGTTTCCGCACGCACCGTGGACGTAAAATACGCGCCCATCATCGTGCTGGTTGCGGCTCGCGCGCTGGGAATCAACGTACGCGATGCGCGCGCCGTCGTCAATGCGAATCGCGCGCGTGTTCGGGGTCATAGTACTCGGGAGAGCGGCGCACTCAAGAATTGGCACGAGCGGCGCGAATGTGTCGCGATCATCCATCGCCGCGCACATATCGTAGGCACATATTTTCGGCGTCGCGCCCTCGCGTTCGCTGACGCTGAGAATGAAGCGGCGAGGGGGAGTGATGATATTCGCGATGGCGCGGAAAAGATACGGGTCGCTCATTACGGCGCGCGCGGGCGATTCCGCGATGGTCGAGGCGGCAAGGGCGAGAATTATCTTCCTGGTGTTTGCGATAGACATTACCTTTGGTTTGGCTATGTTGTTGATTGGCGCGTGCCAATTCAATTCTAGCGCTCGACGGCACACGCGCTCCGCGAGAATTGAATCCGCGCGGAGGCGATATAAGACCATCCATATGGAGCCCGCTCTCGATATTCTTCGCGATAATGATATTCGCGAGATCGCGCGAATGATGCAGCCGCGCGTGACGGTGACCGCGCCTCTTCTTCTCGGCGCGGAAATAGACCCGCGCGTGCCGTTGCGCAAATATATGGCGGCGCAAACGCTGGTCGAATTATTATGCATCGCCGGCGGAATGATGTCGCCGCTTACGATACCGCTGCGAATGGCGTGCGCGCGATTAATGCGCATAATAATTCAATCCGCGCCCGTTCCGGGTTTCCCGAGCGACTTTACCGCGGGATCTCGCATTGCCGCCGGTCAGGTTCTTTGTTGGGCGGTGCGCGCGAGGATGCGCGATGTGGTCGCGTATTATCTCGAACATATGATGCGCCGTTACGCCGATAACGAAGGACAATTCGACGCGAAGAATGCAGCCGCGGCCGACGGCGCGCGCGATTTTATAGACGCGGTGGGTGTCGCCGCGCGCGACGGTTGGCGCGAGGGTTGTGAATTCATGCGCGCGTTCAGCCGCGCGCGCGGAATTGATGCCGTGGTTGCGACAGAAAATGGCCCGGCGATGGTCGCGATGTTCTCGGCGGCGAATGGTGGGCATATGGAGATCGCGCGATGGGCACACGCTTGGTACGAAGAAAGTTGCGCGCGGTGCGCACCAGCGCTTGGTATCCGGAATGTGGCAATAATAGTGTGCGGACTCGCGGCGCTTGGTCTGATTACGCCGGCCATTCCATTTATTGTACGGTATCCTGCCGCCGCGCGCTCGGAAACACTTGCGCGAATTGCGAGCGCGGGTGCGTGCGCATCGACCGATGATCCAGTCATTACTCCCACGAAATTCGCGCGCGATGATGAGCATGAATACGATCCCGCCAATTGCCGCGCGATCTGCGAGTGGGCGATGGGCTGGGAATCGCTGGCGGGATTATCCCCGGAGGAATCAAATAAGTTCCGCGTCGATTGCGCGAATGCCATCGCGAAATCGAGCGGGCGCACGGGTCGCACGCGGATTCTGGAATGGGCGGTGCGCGATTTGGGCGCGACCATCGGATTCGCACACGCGTTTGCGAAAGCCGCGCGCGGCGGATGGCGCGAGACGATCGAATGGTGCGACGCATACGTTCGCGCGCGCTCAGCAGAGTCCACCGGCAATCCGCGTATGAAAATATCGGGTATACCCGCGGACGAGATTTACGCCAAAGCACTCGCGAAAGCGGTTGCTCACGGGCGCGCGATCGACTTTTGCGAGTTCATTTTCGCGCGCATAATGGCGTGGGTAGACGCAGCGTTATCTGCGCGCACCCCCGCATCAGCGCGCGTTCGCAAGGAAACTGGGAAGATCATTTGCGCGACTCTCGATGTTTCTCTCGAAATGGCGGCGCTCAATCATCGGCGCGCGCACTGCGAGTGGATTCGCGCGCGTCACGTTGCGCTGCGGCGCGAACGCGATGGTCTTCGCGGGCTTGATTTCGGCGATATAGTGCGCGCGAGCGCGGCGACGGGTTGGGTTGATGGGCTCGAGTTAGTGCGTGCGTGGATGCGCGAGGATGGCGCGCCGCACGATATGGAAAAAACAGCATGTCTGGAAACATTTCGCGCGATGAGCCCAGACGCGCGGGGCGTGTGTGATTGGGCGCGCGATTGGGCGCGCGAATTACATTACGTCCCGAATTTCGACGCGCTCCTCATCGAAAGCGCGAGCGCCGCGAGCGTTGATAGCGACGCCGACTACCGGCGCACCCTCATGTCGCGCATAGAGCGGTTTCGTGAATTAGGCGCGCGCGATTTCAATGGGATGTTGCGCGCGTGCGCGGGCGTAGGATGGCGCGAGGGTTGCGAACGCGCGCGCGAATGGGGCGCGACTGATTTCGCGGGGATGCGCGCGGTCGCGAAAGCACATGGGCGCGGCGCGATTGTGAAGCTCGCGCGCGAATGGATGGGCGGGCAAAACAAATAACGTGGGCGCGCGATGCTATCTTTTTTTGCGCACGCGTGCACGAAAAAAATAGTGCGCGCGCCGACGACGCGCGCGATCAGTGATTGTCGGCGACCGCGAAATCGCCCGCGAATATTCCTTCGCTCGAATATTCACCATCGCTCGCGTATTCGTGCGCGAGATCGAGCGACGGAGGCGCGGTGACAAAGGGAATCGCGATGAAAAACGGCTCGCCCTCGATGAATAAATTCGCGTTTCCGCGTCTCAATACATGGCGCGCCACATCGATACTCGGTGATTTCTTCGCGAGCGGTACACCCTGCGGATACGGACCATGATACACAACGGGTGATATTATTGTGTATCTGCGCGTCGGATGAGGGATGTGAATACCATACGATTCCGTAATTCGCGCACCAAGAGCGCGAGTGCGCGCCTCGAGATGCGCGAGAGTGCGCGAAATGGTCGCTGCGTCGTCGCTCATGACGCACACGATGATCGGATATTGCCCGCAAACGCGCGCATTATCGGTCGCGATGCCAAGCCATTGCTTTTCGCGGCGCGCGTTATATTTTGATATTCGCAGATGTGACGCCGCGAACATACCATTGCGAAGAAACGCGGCGCGAGGGTCGGGCAGCGAAATGCGCGGGTCGATCGCGATGCTGATTCCATGCGCGAGCGCGGGGCCTAATTTCTCGAATGTGAGCGCGCTCGCGAGCGCGGGGCTTCCCGAAGGCGATAGTGGGTCAGCGTGAATGAAAAGCCAGCCGGTGCGCGCGGCGTAATATTCGGCGATGGTGCCGCGCAATTCGGGTTGCCCGGCGGCGAAATCGACATTCTCGGTATCGGCACTCACGCAACCGCGCGAGCGAATAATGTGCCACGATGGTGGAAATGACCTTTGCGCGGGCGCGCGCATTAGCGATGCGTCGATCGCAATATCGTGATGTCTGTACCAAGCATCGTGGCGCGCGAGGCGGAATTGCCGAAGCGTCGCGCACGCGCGCTCCTCATCATCAACATCGCCATCGCCATAGCTCGCGAGTTGACGTTTCGCATACGCGACAGCACGAGTATCGCAATGATGCGGCGCGCGGAGTACGTGAAGAAAGAATCGATCGGATAACGCTGCGCTGATGTTGCGCGTGACCGTAAGTAGCGTCGCGATCCCTCGCAAATCTAGCGCGCGCACGAACACGCTCGCGGCGCAATCATCCAGCGCGATCGCGGTAAGCGCGGCGCACGTTAATTCACGCGGTGGCGGTAGCGGTAGCGCGTCGACCATGGTGAGCGCGGGATGATGTATATTGGCGCACCGCGGATTCATATTTCCCACCGCGCGTGACCTAATCATCGGGCGCGCGACAATACGGAATCGCGGTGAAGAACGGCTCTCCCTCGATGAAAAAGCTTGCGCGTGGCACTCGCGGAACCACCGCGCGCCACGGTTGCAAACGCGAAGAAAATAGATCGCGTCGCCGCGCGGCGGCGTTCGATCCGCGGAGCATGATCGGGATACCAGGCGGGAACGGGCCGCATATTACGAACGGCGAATAACTCTCGTATCGTCCGCGCGCGCTGGCCGGAATACAGACACAACCATCCGCGATAACCGCGCCGACAGCAACCGCGCGCGCGTTCAGTTGGGCGATGATTCGCGACGCCTGCGCACCATCCGCGATGCAAATTACGCACGGATAACCATCGCATATTATGGCGCCGCGCGGCACAATCGCTCCGCCGCGCGATTTGTATTCGACAAGCGCCGCGAAATACACGTCATCGCGCGCAACATCACTCACGCGCGGAGTGCTTTCGCCACTCGCCACCAACGCTATGCGCGGATCAATCGCGATATTTATTCCGCGCGCGAGGGTTACGCCGAGATCATCGAGCCGCAAATGATCCGCGGCGGCATCATCGCAAATAATCAACCATCCCGTGCGCGCAGCGTAATATTCGGACCACGTTCCGCGGAGGGCCGCGGGCGCAATAGCGTCATCATATTTCGCAAACACTTGCGCGCGCGAGCGTAACACGCGAAAACCGCGCGGTATGCGTGGGCTCGCGCGCGTCATGAGCTGCGATTCTATCGTAACGTGGCGGTGTTCTGCTGGGGCGAAAATAGTCACAGCGCTCATGTTTTCGCAACACCGCGCGCATAAAACGTGCGCGAAAAATAGGTCGGCGAGCGCGGGCTCGATATTTCGCGCGATGGTGAGAAGAGTCGCGATCGCGCGGCGCGATTGATGATGCGCGCCAACGCGAGTATTATCATCACTCGCGAGCGCCTCAATAAAAACGCGCGCTGTATCGCGGTTCATCGCGATTATGGTGAACACGGCGCGTGTTAATTCTGCGCGCGGAGGGTCGCGATATGTCATTAATGACGCGCGAGCCATATATAATCGCGCGCTGCGTGTATATTTCGCCGACGAATGGCGCAAGACGGCAATCCCGAGACACAACGTGAAGCGACGGACGCAATCCGGATCGCGCCGATTCATGAGCTTTCCGAGCGCGAGCACATCGATCTTCTTCGTATTGTGCGCGACCACGCAACCGCGCGGTGGCTGAGTGACGGACGACCGTGGACGCCCGATAAGTTGTTGCGAATGCGCGAATGGTCGGCGCGCGACGCTGCATTACCTTGGCGCGAGCGGCGATATTTTTATTGGGGAGTGATTATGGGCGGCGCGGGTGTGGTCGGAATCGTTGGTTTACATCCCGCGCTCGCGGAGTTTCCGCCCGATCATTTGCAAGCGATGACCGCGGTCGCGCCGGCGTTGCGCGGTCGCGGGATCGCGGTGCGAGCTGTGAACGCGATGATGGACGTGTTTTGCGAGCGCGAGCCCTCCGCGCGCGCTATTATCGCGATCGTTGACGCGCAAAACGAGCCGTCGTTACGCGCAGTGGTGCGCATGCGTGGATTTACTCGAAGGGAATCCGCGCTGCGAACGCGCGGGCGCGAATTTATTATATTCGAGTTCGGCGGGTGCGCGCCATCGAGCGAGCGAAAATGAATATAGGTCTGAGGATATCATGGCCGATCCAATCCGCACATTCTCGTGTCTCATCGCGCGCGCGATCGCGTGTGCATTCGCGCCGGGCGCGCGTGTCAGTTTCGCGAGCGGTGATGACCCGACGCGCGCGCTTACTATGCGCGCGATTCACGTTTATTTCGCAGGATCTGATACGCTTTTCATCGTCTCGGCATGCTTGCGCGATGATGATGAGCGCGCCGGGGCCGCGGCATACTATATCCCGAAGGGGTTGCGCGAAAAAATAGCGCCCCGGCGTGTGTATGGGATAGATATCGCGCAGCGTGATGATGATGCTGCATGCGCGAGCGCGGTTTGCGATGAAATCGCGCGCGTAATCAGGTCGTCCCCCAGCGGCGCTGCGCGAGATAATATTCGCGCGCGTAGGGGTAGCGAAAGCACTCCGCGCGTTTGCGCGAGTAGCGAAAGCACTCCGCGCGTTTGCGCGAGTAGCGAAAGCACTCCGCGCGTTTGCGCGAGTAGCGAAAGCACTCCGCGCGTTTGCGCGAGTAGCGATGAATACGCGCTGGGTAATATTGATTGCGCGGTGTCGCGCGGGCGAATTCCGCGCTGTGTGAACGCGCGCATGATGGTTGATGCGGCGTAATGATAATGCTCGCGCAGCGGCGACATTATTTTTTCGCACCGGCGCGTGTTATCCGCGATAATATGATATGCTAAACGGATAAATATCGATCGTTTGGTTATTGAGATAGTCGTACGTCGCCGATCGCATGCGTATTTGCCCATCGGTCGTGACGTACAGATCGAATTGCTGAACCGCGCCCGCGGTCGTGTTCCAATTATACACCACGCGATGGATATTGGAATTCGGCGGGCGATAATCGGACGCGAGCTGAATGCTGAAGCGGATAATGCCGTTTACCTCGGGCGTGACTTTGCCCATCGCGGATACGTTCGTCGATAGCGTAATTACATCGCCCACGCGCGAAAAATAGATCGTTCCCGCGGGCGCGGTCGGCGATCCGCCCGTTCCATCGTGAGTCCACGTGCCGACGGCGGAGCCCGAAATCGGTAATTTGCTCGCCGGCATATCCTGCAAGCGCACAACTTGCGTCGCGACAGTCGGCGCGAGCGCGCTGAGCGCGCGCACATGAAATTCTACGCGCGGCGTGCCGTTTCCGTGATCAATACTCATCGCGGCGGTCGTCGGCGGCGTATCTGCGTCGGGCGATAAAAACATATTAATACGCCCGTATCCGAGGCGCATCAGCGACGACCAATAAGGCCCGCCGTTCCACACCCAATTCCCCGCGGCGTTATAATATCCATTATAGCCGAAATTCATCCCTTCGCCGAGCGCCGCGTAGCTCCCGAACCAATATCCGCTCGAATTGCCGCCGCCGATGCGCGCAAAACGATAATCGCCGTTTCCATCGCCGATGTAAAGATCGCGCGTGCGCGTGTCGTTGAGTCGCGAATTGCCGCTTATATGCGCTCCTCCCGTTACAACGAGCGCGCCGGCGCGCGCAACGCCAGGCGCGACGATCGAGCGCGGCGAAAATGACCCCGCAGCGTATGCTACCGAGGCGATTTTGCTCGAAAATAAGCATAAATCGCGCATGAAGAAGAATGGGCGATCGGCGGGCGTGTTGTTGGTGTTCCCGATAGCAATCACGCCAATTCCGGAGCCGCGCCCGTATTCGGTGAACGCGCTCCCAATCACCACTCCATCGGCGAACATTTCCACGAATCCGGAGACCGGCTCGCAGTGGAACGCGATCATGATCTCATATTCGACCCCCAGCACGAAATCCATGACGCCGCTAAAATCCACGATCGCGGTATGGCCGTCGTCGCCACCTTCCATACGCAGACTGAGGAGGCCGTTGGATGGGCGATATACGATGATCACATCGCCTACGCCCAGCCCGATCGACGACGAAATGGTGAGTATGGTCTGCATATTATTATTGTGCCCCGTGGGCGTGTATTTGAACGATATCGCGCCATCATTTCCGAATCCGCTCCACACCGCGCCCGTGAAATCGTACAGGACGTATCGAAATGTGCCGTCGCTGAGGTCGAGTTTTTCGTCGGTGATCACCGCGCTCGAGGATTGTACGCGCGCGCGCCCCATTTTAACGAGCTCGGGCGCGAATGTGTCCACAAATAGCGCGGCAAAAATGATGGATTCGCTCGCGGCGCCTATGCTCGCGGTACCGCCGGTCGCGATATTTCCGCTCGGGATGCTGAGTGCGGTCGCGCCGCCCGCGATTGTCAGTGTCGCGCTGGATGCAGTAATTCCCGCGGCGATATTCATCGCGCCCCCGATTCCCGCGCCGCCCGCGACGATTAGCGCGCCGGTTGCGGGCGATGTTGATGCCGTCGCCGCTGTGACGAGAACGCTTGCGCGGCGAATGGAAAATGCCCCGGTCACGCCCGATTGCGAGCGAAAATCGATGGAATTCGTGGGATCATCCGCGCCATTGTAATGATATAGGATATCACACGTGCTGTCGGTCGCGCCGGTGCCCATTCGCAGCCCGAATACATCGCGATTCGCGTCGAGCGCGGGAATAATGCGGCGAAATGCACCGGCGAGAATATCTGTAGTGCCCGAAGAGGTCGAATATATTGCGTCCGCGCAATGAATCGTCGCCGCGCAATGAATCGCGCCACCAACGCCGACGCCACCTGCAACCGTGAGCGCGCCTGTGCTCGCGCTCGTACTCGCGACTGTGGACGCGATTGCGACCGCGCCGCCATCATCGCCCGTAGCCTCGAATTCATATCCCGCGCCCGATACATTATCGAATCGAAGCGCGTTCGTCGCCGCCGCGCAGCTTATTCCGGCCGCGAATCCGCCCGCGTTGCGCAAGTTAATAGTTTCGCCGGCGCGCCCGTCCGCGCGCGCGTATTGTGGATGATCATCGGTTTCCGTGAGCCCAACGAGGAGAGAATGCGGCGGCGGAAGCGCGGAATGGCCGCTCGCCGATATATGACGCCAATCAATAAACCAACCGAACGCGCTATCCTCGACAACGCGGCACCGATACGCGCTCGCGTACGCTGCGCTGCATTGGAAGAAAACGCTCGCGATGGGTAAGAAATTCGGCATTATCACGCCGAACGCGCGCAGAAGCGCGAGCTCTGTACTCGCGTTGCGGCGCGCCGCGTCGATCGTCTCGTACGCGAGAATGCCGACGTATGCGATCGTGGGCGAATATTCGATGCCGGTTATCATTCCGGTCGCGAAAATATGCGTGAGAACGTATTGCCCATCGGGCACCGGCACGAGCGCGGTGGTTGACAGCGGATTATTCGCGCAAATGCGCGTCCCGTCGAAGAATGCGGCGATCGGTGAATCACTGCGCGCGAGCGCGCCATTTAATCGATACATAACGCGCCACGGCTGCGTTATTGTGATCCCTTGGTTATATCGCCAAATATCGCCGTCGTAATAAAGCCCCTTGGTAATCGCGATCTGCGAGTGGCGCGTTTGCGACCCATCGCCTATCGCAGCATCGTTCGGATCAAATCCCGACATGTAAACCGCGCTCCCCGCGCCATAAAACACGCGCGAGCGCATCGTTCCGCCGATCGACGCGTCGTGGCGCTGATCCGAGATGAATGTACTCGCGCCGAGCGCCGCGTTCCAATAAACGCACGCGATCGTGGGATACGTTGCGAACGATGACACGCCAGACCCGATTCCGTGCGTGATTTCCACATCGCCGCCATCGGTGAGCCAAAACACGTTGAATCGGCTCTCGTTCGGCACTTGCGCCGACGCCGGCGCGGTTAGCGTGTACTTCATGCCGCGCCAATAATAAATGTACCCCCATTCATTGGTGGGCCCGATCGTGAACGTGCGCGTCGCATCATCGAATCCGATCGACGCGCCCCATGATGTTTCCGGAAAACCATGCGGATCATGCGTCGCGAGCGAAAGATCTTGCATATGAAGCGCGACGGCGCGCTGCGTCGGTACGCGCTCGTCGGAATATTCCGCGAAATCGGGGTCGGGATCAACGCGATGAATAACGCGCGCCTCCGCGCCCGCGCCGATGCGAATCGCGCCAACATCCGCGCGACCCGGCGCGACAAAAGATCGCGGTGTGAAACGCGATGGGCGCGCGTCTGTTCCGTGTAAATACGATTCCGCGCCCGGCGCGAGCACGCGACCTTCATAAATCGCGAAATCGCGCATGCGGTATTCTGCGCGCACCGTGAACGGCGCGGATTGACTTATGCCGATAAAAATAATCTCGCATTCCGCTGTTCGCGCGCCGGCGGACGCGACCGTGGCGACGCGCGTGCCGTTAATGAATAGATCACTCTCGCCACCTGCGCGCGTGTCATAGATGAGGAGAATTTCCGCGATTTCGTCGAGCACGGGCGCGTAAGGATGCGCGATAGTCGCGATCGCGGCACCATCGCTCGCCGTTATCGCGACGCTGAGATTCCCATCGGTCGCGTGCGTCATTTCGAGCAAGTTCTGAGTGTGGAAAGCGGGGCTGCGCGCGAGCGAAAATAGTACCTGCAGCGACGCGGGCGCGCCCGAATAATGCGGCGAATATTGAAAACATATCGATCCCACCGCGTATGCGGCGGCGAGATTGGTCGCGGCATTGAATTGCGGGCACGATGAACTCGGCCTATCGTCGCGCAAATCGAGCCAACCGTCGCGCACGGCGTCTGTATCAATAGGAAAACCCACGGGCCGCGAGAGATCAATCGCGACGTCCGCATCCGCTTGCACGTCGAAAACACACGCGAAAATGAGAGCACCGCCCGCGCGAATACCCCCATCAACGCGCGCGGAACCGCGTGTATGTGCGTCGCCCGCGATATTAAGCGCGCCATCCTCAGTGGGATTCGCGTCATCATTGGGCGCGATATTGCGAACGCGAACAGGCATTTCTTCCGCGAATGTTGCGCGCGCTGCGGCGCTAAACGCGAGATCGCCCGCCGCGCTCGCCGAAATACTCGCGTGAGACGCGTCGCCGGGGGCGTATAATCGAATACTCTCGGCGTCGCCGCGCAACGCGAGCGCGACATCATCTTCGGACGCGCCGCCAATGCCGAGGCGCGAAGTAAAATGCGCGCCGAGAGGCGCGTTAATGCGTAACGCGTTGCTCGCGGGCATAATATCGAGCGTTGCTTGCGCCGCAACACCTTCTCGCGCGATTGTTAGCGCGCGCGCCGCGGCGTCCGCGTCGGACCATATTTCTAGCGCGCCGACGCCGGCGCTGGACGCAGATGCGGTTCGCGCGATGCGAATTCCGGTCGCGGCCGCGAGAGGCGCTAGATGCGCGATTTCGAGCCATCCCGCGCCCATCGAAAGCCCCGACGCGTTGGTTGGATCGGGATCGGCGTGAGTATAGCGAAGAACGCCATCAATCGACATCGCGAGTGTCGTCGCGCGCGAGAATGCGCCCGGAATCCACCACGTAACCGATGGATTAACGGCGCGCGAGAGTGTGAGCGTGGAAAATATCGGATCCGCGGTCGCGCGCAAATCTTGCCCCGCGTGCGGATCAATCGCGGTTGCGTTAATATGCGTGTCGATCACCGCGTGCGTATGCGTGCCGCGATTAAGCAAATCGAGATGATCGATGGAAATTCCCATCGGCGACCATTGCGCGGGCGGTCCCGCGACATAAACGACGGTTTGATCGGGATACGTAACGCCGCCGAGAATTAAGCACGCCCATCCTGGTTCGGGCGCGGATTCACGCCACGCCGCGGGTTCTGCGCCGCCGGCGGCGAACCACTCGTAAATTCGGTCGCGCGTCCATCCGAGCGCGCCCACATCAGCGCTTGCGATGTAACGATCGCCGAGCGCGGGCGGCTCATCGGGCGCGTCTGTCAGCGCGAGAACCGCGACTTGCCATGATATTCCGCTCGCAAATGCGTCGAGCTCAGCGCGCCGAATGTAATCCTCGGGCTCTGTGGGCGCGACGGCTCCGCTCATTGCGCACTCGACGCGCACGCGCGCTGCGTTAATATGGAGATCGCGAAGCACGCCCGCACCCTCGCGCGCAACCTCGGCGCGGAATATACCCGCGCTCGCATCCCATCGCAGCGCAGCGTATTCGCGCGCGGCGGGCGTGTCGGGTGATCCTGCGGCATCGCAAACAAATGCATCGCGCGAGTGAAGCGCGCCCGCGGTGTCGCGCGACGCGACCGTTCCGGCGCCGCCGAATGGTTCAATCGCGCCCCAATTCGCGAACGTGCCGTCGATATTCACGACGGCGCGCGCTTCGCCGCCTGTTGACGCGGAAAGATCCGCGCCCGTGCCGCCGCGAGCCGCGTCGAGTTGCGCGAGCGAGCTCATTTCGCCCGCGTCGTTCGAAATAATGACTGATGATGGCGCGATTGCGCCGAACGCGCCGAGCGGAATCGCGGTAAGGCCGGTACCGGCGCCGCTAAACGTATCCGCGCGAACATCACCGAAAATATGCCGCTTCATTCTATATTTTGCGTGCGCGAGATTGCATTGGCGCGCGTCACGTGTGCGAAAAAATGAGGGAACACTCATGCTCGCGCGAGTGTTGTGCGCGCGTTAATACGCGTCATGGAGTATTTTTATGCTAGAAATGCAGTCGCCAAAGTGCCCGGAGCCTTTTCCAGTCTTGTATTGCGCGATATCGGGATGGTCGCCGCGCGTGAGCGTGGTCGTGCTGCTCCCGAAATTCGTATCGCAGTAAATCTCGACTTTTAACCCGACGGGGATCTTCATGGAGCGGATTTTATCGTTCGGGATGGTTCCGCCGCCGACGATAGTGCTTATTTTTCGCACGTCGCTATATTCGCCCGGCGGGACGAGATAGCGCGTGCCGCCGTAATTTTTTTCGATCCATATCTGCGCGTAGAGGGGCTCTGATTTGATGCATTTGCGCGCGTAGGTGCCGAATCCCGCGATATCGTGATGTTGGCGCGATTCGGGCGGGAGAAGCCCCGATTTCATCCATCCGTGCGTGTTAAACGCGACGCAGCCGGGGGTCGCGTTGCATTCCTCGGCGAGCTCCGTAGGGCGCCCCGCGAGCGCGCTGACGAGCTTTATGTCGCCGAAATTCGATGAGTCGACGCCTGCGAGAAAATCATAGCGCAGGAGTGGATTCGCGCGCAATTCTATCTCGCTCGCGTGCCCGCAGTTATCGTATGTCGCGGCGCCCTCGCATATATAGGTTGCGGCGGCGCAATGTTGCGCGTCCGAGGTAGCGCGGAATGCGCGCGCGAGAATGAATATGATGACGATGGTCGCGATAATGAGCGCCGCGATTGCGTATTGTTCCATTCGCGCGCGGTTTATATTGCGCGCGCGGTATGTCACGGCGCGCGGAAAAAAAGGACCGCACATGTGCGCGGTGTGTTATGAAATGATTTATATGCGCGCCGCGATGGTTACCCGCGCGCGTTTTACTCCTCGGCCGCGCGCGTTTTACTCCTCGGCGGCGCCGGCCTACTCTCGAACTTGGGCCATGGGAAACTCGCCGCGGTTTTCCCTTCGTGCTTGCCGAAATTCTCCAATACCGCTCTGGGGTCGCGGCATATGATGATCGTGTCCCAAAACGATGGACAAATCATCGCTGCTTCTTCCTGGGAATAGCGCCAGTGGCCTCTTCCGCTGCTGCGGCTGCGCGATTGGTACACGCGCGGAGCACCGCGGGAGGAACGAGAAGAACTTGCCGCTGCGATGATTCCGGCGCCATGGGGATCGTGCCTCTGCGCGAGGGTCTGGGAGCCCAGCTCCCACCCTTTGGGATTGGCGCGCGGCGTCGATTTCATCTGCGCGCGTGCTTGCTTTGGAATCACGCGCGCTTGCTTTGGAATCACGCGCGCGGGAGGGTTCGGCGGCGTGGGGGTCAGGGGCGCGACCGTGCTCTCGCTACTCGCGCTCGCGCGCGGAGTATTGCCATCACTCGCGCATTCGCGTGGAGTATTGGCATCACTCGCGCATTCGCGTGGAGTATTGGCATCACTCACGCTCGGCGAGGCTGGAACTGGCGCGAGAGGGCGCGCGGCGGCGGCATCGCTGGGCTCAGAATCCACTTTGAGGCTATCCTCTGCGGTGGACTTGGGGATCGCGGATGCACCAGGGAGAATTGTGATCGCGGACGGGTTCGTCGCGATGATCGGCTGCATGGACGCGCAGATATATGGCGTAACAGTGACATCACCATCGCGAATGTTCCACGCGATGATGAATCTGATGTGCGTCACACCGCGCGCGGCCGCGCGCTCGAGCGCGATGTTGTGCGCGCAGGAGATGGTCATTTTCTGCGCGTCATACGATGCGATGATGATGTCGCCCGCGATGATGTAGTACGTCTGGAAAACCGCATCGCCAAGGCTTGTGTCGGACACTACGTCCATCTCCTCCGCGAGGATGACGGGCACTTTCGCGATTCTGTCCGGACGGACCGTCTCGGCATCCAAGAGCGAGCTTTTATGCACGAACGCGAGGTCAGCATCGTACATCGGGGTGCCATTCATCATCCCGCGCGGCGTCAGAGGGCCGCATATCATTGGAACGCACAGGGTGTCCGCGAGACCGACGTGTCCGATGCACTCGGTAGCCACGTCAATGATGGTCTGGATAGGGAACATGGTGCGCAAGCCCGCCTCCGTGCTGAAAGCGTGTTGACCAGTCTCCGTGAGAACATACCGCTCCCCGTTCTCGATTATATGAGCTTCGAGCGCGCCGACATAGCGAAGAATATTGGGGACATCGTATTCGCGCGGGGCATCAGCGGGCGTCTCCGCGGTACACATGAACTGCGCGATGGTCTCGCGCTCGAAGTCGCGTTCCGCGAGCGGCGCGACAAATAGCAGCGGGCGCGCGCAGAACGTCGCGGTATCATCGCGCCCGAACGTGTACTCGCGGTTCGCGAGATGCGCGGCGACGAGGACCATTGCGCCGCGAGCAAGTATGAAATTATCAACACATGGCGCATATGATGCGCGCGGCGTGATCGCCTTGAATGCGGGATCCTTGGGCGCGAGTGGTTGTTCCAGCGCGTCAAGAGACGCGATGCAGTTTCCGCGCGGTTGCTTGGCGCGAATGAGCATGCGCGCCGCGGGTGGTCCCGTGAATACTTGCGCGAAATCGAACGGGTCATGGATATATCCGACGCGCCCCGTCATGGCCGCGCGCTTTCCTTCCTCTATATCGCGCGGGGTAAGCTCCTCGACGCGGGTGTATGCTGGGTACGACATGATTTGCGGTGGTGATTAGGCTAGATAGTAATCTGGTCAGTGATTTTCGGCCGAAAATTCATTTTTGGCGCGCGGGAGGCCGCCGCGTTCACGCTCGGCGCCGTGCGTGGCCGCGCTGGAAAATGAATATGGGGGCGCTAGAGTAGAAGAGTAGGTTTATCATTCTCCTGTTTTTGGCTATAATCATGTCTCAGCTGGAGAAGGATAATGCAGTGTCCGGGGCTACGGCCCCAAAGCTTGTCCTAAATCCTCTGGACGGTCAGTCGCCCGCGACGCCGCCCAAGGTAGATGGCGCTGACCCCCCAGCGCCCTCTGATGCTCGTGTTGATGCCCCTGCCAGCGCGAGCACAACCCCGTCCGATGTCGATCCCGCACCTGGGGGCGCATCGGCGATAACGCCCACCAAGGATTTCTGGGCAACCTATGCGCCGAACACCACGGCGCAGCCAAAGCTCAGGGTCCTCACTGCGATCAAGGCAAATCGCGATGCGGTCGTGGGTCATGTCGAGGCCCTCCTGGAGAATACGTTGTTGACGACCGATCGTTGCTCCGCCGAGGATATCATCGCTCTAAGGGGGTACTTCAATGCCTGGGTGAATGCTCGCCCGCGCATCCTCCAGTATTGTACCGTGCTCTCGCGTATCGACGCTGTGGATAAACTCATGGATGCGGAGTGTCACTATCAACGTGAAATGGATGGCACATCCGGGGTAGAATCGGCCACCCGGAACGATCTTATCGCGTGTCTCGCATACTTGTTCACCGACGGAACACTGCTCCGGGTGCTCGTGGAGAAGGGGGTGCACGATACCTCCAATATTGCACCGTGGCGGCTCGCGCTCCCAAAGGACGATGCTCTATATAATATCGTAAGCGATCCTAAATTGTCCGTAGACCACCTCCGCCCCCCGAGCGAGCATGACCAATATATAAAGATCCACAAGAAATCTACCTCCATGATCTACAATAACCGCAATCACATCGGCATGTTCTGGCACGTGTACATCAGCAGGTACAGAGAATATCCGGACTCCGATTCTCAATGCGATATGGTCAAAACATGGTTCGCCATCCGCTACAACACCCTGACGTCCAAATTGCGCCGCGCCGCCTCTTCTGCTCCTCCCGCCGATCCTCCCGCCGATCCTCCCGCTCTCGTTCCTTCCCAGCCCAAGAGCGACGCCGCGGTGTTGGGTGCGAAGCTCCACATTACCCGCGCCGAGCCGACCCCCGCATCAGTGCTACCATCCCAACAAGCGGATCAGAAGCCGAAGACCGATTCCGCAGCCCCTTCTGCTCCTCCCCGCCCAAAAGCGACGCTGCCGCCGCTCCCGCCATCTCCACCGCCCGCGGTTGCCGATATTGGTGCTCTCGAGGCGGAGATTGCCAAGCTGAAGTGCAAAAACATAACGCTCACTTCCGCGAACATCAAGCTGAGGGCGAAAGAAGACACTCTGGAGAATCATGCCGCTGCGCGGGAGAAGAAGATCCACGACCTGGAGAGGGCGCTTGTGGAGGCCGAGGAAGCTCTTTGCAAAGAACGTCACGATCTCGCTGTGCTGAGTGAGCAGATGACCACCCTCCAGGAGCAGTACGCCGCCTTATCCTGTACAGCAGCGGTGGCGCCGACCGCAGAGCCATCTTCTCCATCCCTCGTGGACCGCCTCTCCTCGCTGACCAAAGAGAACACTCAGTTGAGCAAGCAGCTCAAGAGTGCGCGCTCGAGTCTGGAGTTCTACGCGAAGGAGAGTGAATCAATGCGTAAAAAACTCGGGCTGGCGGGGGCGGAATCGGGGTACTCCCAGGGGTTGCCAACGGCAACCTATAAGGGGGCCGTAGGGTGGTCGGATGTTGAGTCCGGTGGCGTTAGTCCTGCAACCGGCGGTTCATCGGCCGGTACATCTAGGTCCTCTTCGCCAGCATTGGAAAGCGATCTGAGTTCCGATCGCGAAGAGGAACTCGCCGCTTCAACGCGGGTCACTCCAGCGCGGGGCGCCCAGCCTACCCGTGATGGTGATCTCTTCTATGCCGATCCATTGGTCGTAGATCGCGTGTTCGAGGAGACACATACGCTCCTCGGGGATCTGACCGCTTCAACGCGGGTCACTCCAGCGCGGGTCACTCCAGCGCGGGGCGCCCCGTCCTCTGGTTGCTCTTTCCGTGTCCATGTGCCGGCCGTAAAGACCGCGGTCAGGATGGCGGGTGTGTCGTCTGGGGGTTCGGCTGCTTCGCGCGAGAGCCCGTCCGCGGAATTGACCCTGAGTGCCAAGCTCGTGAATGAACTCAGTCCTCTTATTGACAAGAGAGGCGAGGCCAGCAAAGGCGACTGGCAATACATTTTCAGCAGAATAATTACCTCCTGCGAGAGGATGCCTTGCTCGATCAAGGGCTTGAGTCCCGCGAAGCGGAAGATGTATAGTGACCTCGTCAGGAAATATTTTCCGGGGTTTCCCGATCTGGGAAAACTGTATTGCCTTTAAGACGCTTGCCCAAGCACGCGACGACGCACCACCGCAACACCCGAATGCGCTGCGCCCGTCCCCTCACAACCTTTACTTGACAAGCTTCTTATGCGCCGCGAACGCGTTTGGGAGTTACTGCCCGACACCGACAGAGCGATTCCCTCAGCTCTCCATCGGTACCGAGTGGTTCCATCGACCCAAACGCGTCCCAGCGGCCCGGAAATGTGCTCTTGGCCCCTCCTCCGCGAGCCGGCGAGAATGAGCCCCATCATTCCCGCAACCGCGCGCTCAACGATGCGTCGCGCGGATGACCTTCGGCTCTCGCACCTAGAGAGCCCGAGGGTCAGCGCCAACTGACCCTCGATAAAAAGCGCGCGACTGCGTCCCGCGGCTCTACCATCGCGAGACCCAACGCAGCGCGCGTACCCCGGCAATGGCACGCCGTGACATCGGAGGGTTCCTACCGGCGGCGCTCTTGCACCGCGGTTCGGTTCTGTCCGTCCGAGGAACGTTTGGTGACCATTGACGCAGGTGAAGGCAGCTGGTTACGCTTATATCACCAGCAGCCGATTATCCCAACGGATAATCGCACTTTGCCTCTCAATGGTCGCCGAACGGACCTTGTTCGGGCGCCCTTCAGGAGCGGCGGCGCGGCTAGCGAGATCCATCGTTAGCCACCCGGCCGGTAGCATGATATGATCATGATGTCCTTGCCGTGATGGTACGC
>JALOCE010000053.1 GCA_023227925.1 Candidatus Omnitrophota bacterium | reverse complement strand
ATAAGGAGGGTATTGTGACCAGAGATAATTATTCATATAAAAAGTATCAGAAAGAATTGGCCAGGAAAAAGAAGGCAGAGGAAAAGAAACAAAGAAAATTAGAGAAAAAAGCAACGGAGGCTACGCCTGAACCTGGGGAGGTCCCCAATGATCAGGTCGCCTTAGAATAAGGAGGAAGCATGGGATACCAGGGTGGTGGTGGGTTCGGCGGGCCGCGGGAGATGCACAAGGCTATTTGCTCGGAGTGCAAGAAAGAGTGCGAAGTCCCGTTTAAACCAAGAGACGATCGTCCAATATACTGCAAGGAGTGTTATTCAAAACGCAAGAATGAAGGCCGTTAAAACAAAAGATGTAGAAGTAATTTTTAAGGGACAGATTAGAAAGAAGTTATATCTGTCCCTTATTTTTTTAAAGGAGGCCTAAAATGGCTGTTGAGAAAGTAGGAGAAAAATACAGATGTAATGTTTGTGGCAATGAAGTAACGGTAACTAAGGTCGGTGGCGGAGAGCTTGTTTGTTGTGATCAGCCAATGGAAAAATTAGAAGGATAAAAAGAAGGCGAAAGATTTATGCGTTATCTTGGCACTAAAAGAGCGGTTTGTTTTGGAATAGTGCAATTATTTTTAATTTTAGGTATATCCGCCGGCTTTGCAGAAGAAGAATACAAGCCTCCGGCGCCCGAACTGCAGATCCGCCCTTTTTGTAAATTTGGAACAGGCAAAGCAGATGCTTCTTTATCCGCTATTAATCCGCCTGACGGATTAGCGTTTACTGAGGAAGGATCATTGCTGGCCACGGATGCGCTGAATCACAGGGTGCAGATTTTGGATCCCTATTCCGGTAAACATGTGGGGTCGATTGGCGATGCGAGCCTTTTTACGGGCGAAGTTGTGGATATTGTTGTTTTACCGGACAAAGGATTGCTGATAAGCGATGAAAAGGCTAATCAGGTTTACCGGTTCAAGCGGGCTACGGTTTCGCCGGCGACATTTCAGCCGATGCCCCCGCCGCTCTTAAGCGGCGAAGGGTTTGAAAAACTCTGCGGGATGGCCTGTGATTCAAAAGGGCGGGTATATGTCGTCGACGGGATTGCAGGGCAGGTGCGCCGTTATCTTCCGGGCTTTAAACCGGACTCCAGTTGGAAATTCCAATTTATTTTAAATAAGGCCGAAGGGATCGCGATTGACGAATCGAGAAGAACACTGTTTTTATCCAGCGACTGGGACGGCATGATCCAAGCGTTTGATCTTGAGACGGGAAAATGGATGGGTAGGGCGATCGGAAGGGGAGTGGATATTTTGACCGCTAAACCGCGTGGACAGTCAGTGTTTTCGATGTCCGTAGAAGGGCTTGCCATAATAGATAATTATCTTTTGGCGGTTGATGAAGGCGAAATTTCCGCGTTAAAAAATTATCCCGGGCATATATTGATTTTCGATTTAGGCAGCCCCGTGTTATATGAAACAGATAGGGCGATGTGCCAAAAGAGAATGGCTAATGGTATTGCGGATGGCTTAGTAGGGTGGTTCGGTTCTTATGTGTCGCCTGATGCAGTCGCAGTTTTTCCGGGCAACGCAAAACATCCGGAACCTTTAGTGGCAGTTGCGAATCAAGGCTCGTATGAGGTCCTGGTTTATAAATGGGAAGAGATTAAAAGTGAAATAACGAAAGCGCATAAAAAAGGAATGGCTCCTTGATCAAGCGGTTTCTAAGCAAATGGTACGGGAATTTTACGCGCGAAGAACTTATCCGGGCGTTGCTCCTGGGAATGGCATTTGCTTTGATTATCGGCACCTACTGGACGCTGCGGCCGTTAAAGGACGCGTTATTTAAAGCATGCGTGATCGGGGACGGCCATTACAGCGATGCTTCGCCTCTGGCGTGGGCCAAGATGCTTTCTGTTTTTACGCTGATCCCATTGATAATGTTTTACAGCCGCCTTGTCGACCGGTTTAAACGCCAGACGCTCTTTTATATCATTGGCGGCGTTATGGTATGCGGGCTGTTAATTTTTAGTTTTTTGTTTAGCCACCCGGCGTTGGGGCTGGATAATAAAGTGGCCAGCACTGGACGGTGGATCGGCTGGGTATGGTATGTTTTTGTCGAGGCTTACGGGTCGATTTTAATCGCGCTGTTTTGGGCATATGCCTCTGATTCAATCGATGCCGAATGCGCGAAAAAATCTTTTCCTCTGATCGTCATGTGCGGCCAAATCGGCGGTATTTTAGGCCCGCAATCAACGGACCTGCCGTCATTGTTTGGTTTTCATAATTGTGCGCCCCTTGTAGCATTATGCGCGGTCAGCACCATAATTATAGTGTTGATAATCCACCGGTATGCTTTAAGAATAGCCCGGCAAGACGTTTCCATACCTGCCCAAGACATACATTTGCCTCAGGACAAAAAAGAAGGCGGAGCCGGTTTTATTGAAGGATTACGGCTGTTAGTCACCGATCGTTATCTGTTCGGCATATTCCTGGTCATAGGTTTTTATGAAATAATAGTCACAATATTCGATTTCAATTTTAAGCGGCTTGTATTTCAGAATGCTGTCGGGGATATGTCCACGGCGCAATCGCTCGGCGATTTCGGCACGGCAGTAAATGCAGTAGCTTTTACATGCCTTGCATTAGGCATAGGTAATGTGCAGCGCCGGCTTGGAATGAAAACGGCATTATGCGCCATGCCGTTTATAATCGGAATAATGGTGGTAAGTTTTAAATTAAATCCTTCGCTCGGCATACTTTTCTGGATTATGGTAGCCGGCAAAGCGCTTAATTACGCCCTTAACTCGCCTTCACTAAAACAACTTTATATTCCTACTTCTCAGGCCGCTAAGTACAAGGCTCAGGCATGGATTGAAATGTTTGGTTCGCGCAGTGCTAAGGCGTGCGGCTCGGGCGTTAACGCCCTGCTGAAGGTTTTTCAGACGCGCGCCGGAAGCGCTGTCCTTGGTTTTGGTATGTATGTTACATTCGCGAGTTCTTTTTCCGCAGTGCTTCTTATATGCTGGTTCTTCGTGGCACTTTTCCTTTCAAGGGAATATGATCGAAGGACAAAATTTGCTAAAGAGAAAGGGCAGTCATGAAAAACAAAGGTCTTGTTTTTGTTAGCTTGGCGCTTCTTATGTGCGTTATAGCTGGGCCTGTTAACGCCGATGATAGTAGCAAAAAAATCCATAAGCAATTTATGTTAGAGGCAGTGAAAGAAGCGCGGAAAAGTTTACCTGAAGGCGTGATGCCGGAAGGGGCTCTTTTGGTCAAGGAAGGCAATATTATCGGCCGCGGGCACAATAGAAGGGCAGAGAAGCCTCCCGCGATTATTCTCTCGGAAATAGATTGCCTGGAAAATGCGGGTAAACTGACAGAGGAGGATTACAAGAAATGCGTGATCTATACAACGCTTTCTCCGGGCGATATGAGCGCTGACGTTATTCTGGCGCATAAAATTCCTATCGTAGTCATAGGAGAAAATGAAACTTTCAAGGGGGCGGAAGGCTATCTGGAAAGTAGGGGAGTGCAATTGATAGATCTGGATATGGAAGAATGTAAAGATTTAATGCAGGAATTTTTAGAGAATCGTCCGGAATTATTGGACGAACGGCTGGGTTAATAGGATGACTTATTGATATGATTAATTATGCTTTTATTGTCTGCGCGTTTGCCTTAAGTATATTCTTTGTCCGATTTGATGGCTATATCGTCAATCTGGCCATGCCGACCTTTGTCAGTTATTTCAATGTATCGATCAGCCGTGCCTCATGGATCAGCGTAGCCTATATTTTATCCCAGGTTTCCACGATCATGCTCTTCGGCAAACTTTGCGATAAGCTTGAGATCAAAAAGATCTTCATATATGGATTAGCTGTTTTTGTCATTAGCTCATTATTCTGCGGGATCTCGCCGAATTTTTGGTTTTTAATTGTCAGCCGCTGCATACAGGGGGTGGGAGGCTCAATGATGCTGGTGAGCAGTTACGCGGCAATGGTGTTGTATCTGCCGCGCGAGAGGGTAGGATGGGGCCTGGGGATCATGACTGTATCTGCCGCGCTGGGAGTATTATTGGGGCCGGTTGCCGGAGGTTTTATCATCCATTACATAAACTGGCATTGGGTATTTTTAATCAATATTCCGCTTGGCCTCTTAGGGTTAGTCTTTGGCCAGATGGTAATCCCGCATATCGCAAGTCCAGGTAAGTTTTCGCGTAAAGATGTCGATATCAAAGGGATTATTTTTTCTACCGCCGCGCTTTTCCTCTTGCTTTACGCGGTGAATATCATCGACGAAGTAAAATTGTCTTCGCCTATTGTGTGGGTGAGCATATTTCTTTCGATAGTATTTTTTATTGTTTTTTATCTGGAAGAGAAGAGGTCGAAGTCCCCCCTTATCGATATGAAGTTATTTAATAACCGGGATTTTGCGCTGGTGATTTTATCGACTATCATAGGATTCTTATTATTTTTTGGAGGGAGTTTTCTTATACCGTTTTACCTGACCCAGAAGGGTTTGGATACTAAAGAGATCGGGCTCTTGTTGACGGTTTTTTCGCTGGTGTATATGCCTATCGGCTTATATGCTGGAAGCCTCTCTGATAAAATTTCTCCGAGAAAAATTTCCTGCTGGGCAATGTTTTTGGCCGCGATTACCGGTTTTGTTTTTTCGGCTACGCTCGGGCGGCAGGGGGTCATGGCGGCAGTCATCTATTTAGTCATGCTGGCTGTTTCTTACGGGTTGTTTTTCTCGCCGATCAACCACTACATCATGAATTTTGCGGATGCCGATACCAGGGGAAGCGTCTCGGCCCTGTATAATACATCGCTGAATATTTCCATGGCCTTAGGAGTGGTGGCAATGGAAACGATCTACTCTGAATTTAGGATTCCGCTGGATGGCTTCAGGGCTGCCTTTTTTACCGGAGGCGCCTGTTGCCTGGCTGTGCTGGGTGTCTTGGCTTTGCTTATCCGCAAACAGAAAAATCAGTTTGACTAAACGCTTATTTATTGTAAAATATTCTATACATTTTATCCTGAATAGGAGTTATGTTAAGCATTGGTAACACGTTGAAGCAATATAGGAAATTGGGTATCAGCCGTTTAGAAGCCGGCAAGTCGCAACTCATTGCGCCGTTGTTTGGCGCTGATGTTGATCGCGCTATTAGCTTGCTTTCTGAATTCAATAACGCTGTTTTTATAGTTGAAGGCCAGGGGCAGGATAAGGATAGAATAATTATCGAAACGATCGATAAATTCTGCCGTGATACATCAGGGCAGGTTGCAGGGGAAGTCTTTCAGTTAGACGCTAAGCAGTTCATGGGGGACTGCGGTGATCAGCCGGATATCCGCCTTGGAGAAATATTCGGTGTTTTAGAAGGCGAGAGAGAAAAAATATTATTGGTTATTACATCTTTAGAAGAGCTTGCTAAAGATGAACGGCTGGTAAAGATACTGCAGGACATCGTAAAAAAACCTCCTGTGCCTATATTGGGCATGACTACGATTGACGGATTCCGCCGATTAGAGGAGAATCCGGATCTTGCCGGTTGTTTACAGTTTATTCTTTCTGAAAAAATGCCCCGGAAAAATAAGCGCGATAAATCAGTGTTGATCATAGGCGCGACCTCATTATTCGGAAATGCGGTGTATCAGCTTTTTAGCCGGGAATATAAGTCTGCCAGAGGCACTGGTTTTAGTAAAGCAGATCTTTTAGGTTTCGATAAATTAGACGTTACATCCGAAGAAGAAATTAAGAAATATTTTCTCGATCATTCTGGTTTTGATATTGTTGTCTATATCGCAGGCGAAGCTGATGCGGATGCGGCTGAAAAAGAAAGAGATAGGGCACGGAGATTGAATGTCGATGCGGTTTCTGTCATTGCCCGGTATGCAAAGAATTGCAAGTTCGTTTATATATCTTCTGAGTATGTGTTTGACGGCAGTAATGGGCCTTATGGCTCGTATTCAAAAGCCGAGCCGATCAATTATTATGGGCGTACAAAGTTAGAAGGCGAGAAGGCTTCTTTGGAGAATTTTTCTCATGCCTTAGCGGTACGCCTGGGCGCTCTTTATGGTTATAACGGGCCAAGCGACAAAAAGACGACAGTAAGCAAGCTTATTGCCGGTTTGGATATGCCCGAGCCGTTAAAAGTGGATAATGTCCAGATCAAGCATCCGATTTTGCTCGAAGATGCCGCCAGGACATTATTGAAACTTCTTGATTATGAAACAACCGGGATATATCAGGCTAATGGCCCGGAAGGATTAAACAAACAGGAAATGGCGGAAAGGATCGCGGCGGTGCGCAATGAACTGACAGGGCATATTTTTTCTTATCCTATTGTTGGCATCGAACAAACCGGCACCGCAGCCAAGCCTCATAATACCCATATGGTGAATGTGGATACCCCGAGGCCTTTTAATGAAGGGGTTCGTTTTCTGCTTCTGAAACAGAAAGTATCTAAGGAGAAGGATAATCATGGGCATTGAAAGCACTAATTCCGTTAACCAGAAACTGCAGTCGCATGACTTAGGCCTAAGTAACAAAGAGGTAGATTTTTTGACCAAGTTTCCGATTAAATTTATAGAGGGTAATTTCGCAAACTACATCTGGGGAGGATATTATCTCTATGCCATGAAGGGTATGCTTTATGACAAAGATACGCCGGTCGCAGCCGAATCATGGGAAGTTTCCGGGCATAAGAAATATCCTTCGCGTATTCTGATGCCGAACGGCAAAATTTTTACACTCAAGGATTTACTTAAGGACAGGCAATTGGCCGAGCTGATCCTGGGAGATGCCGTCGTGGAACATTTTGGGCAGGATTTTCCCATATTGGTTAAGTTTATTGATGTGCATCGGCACATGTCGGTGCACCTGCACCCCTCGCACAAAATTGCAAAGGTGTTAGGCGAAGATGACCCAGGCAAAGAAGAGGTGTTTATAGTCATTGATCTGCATGAAGATACAGAGAACGTATTATACCTGGGTTTGAAAGACAAGGTAAGCCGTAAGGATTTTGAAACCGCTATTCACAGGGAGGACAATATCCTTGATTTACTACATAAGATCCATGTCGCCCCTGGTGAAATATTCCGGATACCTTCGGGCGTATTGCATTGCTGGACAGGGGGTTCTATCGCGATTGAAATTGCGGAATCCAGTGATTTGACCTATCGCATGTATGATTTTCTTCGTCAAAGGCCGATGCATATTCAAAAAGGATTAGCCTCGATTGATTATAAATCCAACCAAGGCGCTGCATTGAAAAAACAGTGTAAGGGTAAGTGGGAAACGATGTTAACCAAGGAGGGGCTCGATTCTGTTGTGACGCATAATGCCTTAAGGGTTGAGCGCATAAGGGCTGGTTTAAACGGCAATCCGGTTAAGATTTGCAACCGTGATACATTCGAGGTGTTGATGGGAATTGAAGGGGCAATTGAGATCATGTCTTTAAAAGAGGATTGGCTTGTTCATTTACATAAGGGAAGTTCGCTTCTTATTCCGGCTCAAGCCGGAGATTACCTGGTCAGGGGTATTGATCAGCTAGATAAAAACCGTGCGCTTCGTATCAGTATGAAAATTCCTGAAAGGAATGATAAATAGCATGACAACCGCGGGAAAATTAGAAAAAATACTTTTGAAAGAAGAATCTAAGTATTGTTCCTATGGGGATACCGCCCATTATTTGAAAAAACCGAAAATTTTCTCTGGATGTAACGGTTCATTCTTGTATGATTATAGCGGGATGCCATACCTGGACCTCCAAATGTGGTATTCAGCAGTAAATTTAGGTTATAAGAATAAGCGGGTGAATAATGCGGTCAGGGACCAGATCGACCACCTGCCGCAATTAGCCAGTCAGTATTTACATCGGGAGAAAATCGAACTTGCCGCTAGTATTTCCAAACAGACGCAGAAGTCGTTTCAAGCCAAAGGCAGGGTGCATTTTAATGTAGGCGGGTCTCAGGCTATTGAAGATAGCATCAAGCTTATCCGTAAGACAACAGGAAAAACACAATTCTTTGCGTTTCAGGGAGGATACCACGGGCGGACCATCGGCGCCTCGGAGATCACATCGAGCTACCGTTACAGGAAACCCTATGGCCACTTTTCCAACAGGGCGCAGTTTATCTCCTATCCTTATTGTTTTCGCTGCCATTACGGCAAGCGCTTTGGCTCCTGTAAATACTATTGCGTAACTCAATTCGAGAGGTTATTTGAAACAGAATATAATTCGGTTGTCGATACTAAAACCGGTGAATGCGAATTTGCGGCTTTTTATATTGAACCTATTCAAGGTACAGGTGGTTATATTATTCCTCCGCCCGATTACTTCAAGAAGATAAAAAAGATCCTCGACAATTTTAAGATTTATCTGGTTGATGATGAGATGCAAATGGGTTTTTTCCGGACAGGAAAATTCTGGGGGCTTGAGCATTTTGGTATCAAGCCTGATGTCTTAGTCTTTGGCAAGTCACTTACCAACGGTATGAATCCCTTATCGGGGTTCTGGGCCAAAGAAGAATTAGTTAACCCGAAGGCTTTTCCTCCCGGGTCCACGCATTCAACATTTGCATCCAATCCTATGGGCACCACCGCAGGGTTAGAAGTGATGAAGATACTTCAAGATAAGACATTGCCCAATCGTATCAATAGCAGCGGTAAGAAGTTCGTAAACATGCTTAAGAAACTTCAGAAAAAATACAGAGAGATCGGGGATGTTACAGGGCTAGGGCTGGCTATTCGTATCGAGATTTGCGAGAAAGATGGCATTACACCGAATAGGCGGCTGGTGGATGAGATATTTCAGGCGGGGCTCGAGGGCGGTTTGGAATACAAAGGGAAGAAATACGGTTTAGTGCTGGATGTCGGCGGTTATTTTAAGAACGCTTTTACTTTAGCTCCATCATTTTACATCACTGATGAAGAAATTGGGATGGCGTATAAGTTTTTGGATGAATTATTCGGCCGTTTCACTTCACGCTAATAATCTTTTAACTCGGAGGCCCCATGTTTTATTTGAAAGAAAGAAAAATATACCCTCTGATTTTGGCTTCTCTGTTTATCCTCGTAATCCCTGTCCTTAGTTACTGCGCAGATCCTAAAAATACCGATACCGCTCAAACGGGAGTTACCCCTATTGTGAGTGAAGGGGCCAGGCAATCTGAAACAGGCCGGGATATTTTTGATTTATCCGTGGAGCTTATGACTTCTGTGCACGGGGAGCAGACCTTTGACGTTATAGACAGCGATGAAACTTTGATTTCGCGTTTAAAATTCCCCCATCGCGGCCAAACTATGGTTTTTAAGGGGGAATTATACGTATTGCCGAGGCTCTCTCTGGGCGGAAGATTTTGCAGTAGCAGGGTCCTGCAGTTGAGCAATGCTAATTCTACGGATACGGATTGGAAGGCTAATACCTTTAACCGGGTTTGGACGGAATCATCTGACGACACGAAAACAGAAATAAACTTTTTTGATGCCAATATTTATGCCCGGCTGTTAAATTTAGAGAAAGGTAGCGGCACGGGTATTGCCGGTAAGGCATCTGATTTTCTTTTAGTCGGGCAAGATGGCAGGTTATCTTTTGACCTCTTTGGCGGATATCAATTCCAGGAAGGGCGTTATGAGATGTGCGATATGACTCAGACGGTAGAGAATTATATCCCCGTAAGTGAAAAAATTAATAGCCACGATTCATTCTATAAAATCACCTATCGCGGACCGCGCCTGGGCGCCCGCGGCGAATATTCTTTTAGCCGGTTTTCCGCCCGCCTCAGTTTTGCTTATGCGTGGTTAAAGACTAAGGCCAGCGCCTATTGGAATTTGAGGGATTATCCTTTTTACCAGCATGGCGACGGCTATGATGGATACGGGGTCGATCTCAACGCGGAATTTAAATATCAATTCACCAAGCATATATCAGGCGGTTTTGGTTATAATTATATGATCCGCCGCCAGCATAAAATGAAGGAATCCGGCGATGACAGAAGCGGTACCGGCAACTATACAGATTCCGATAATATCAGAAATGCCAACAGTACGCTTTACGGCCCCTCTGTTTTTGTGAAGGTCAACTGGTAAATAAAAAACATAATTAATATGAATGCAGCGAAGTTGATTTTTGTTTTGGCATTTGCCGTTTCTTTTTTATTTTTATCCAGCCAAAATGTTCTCGCCCAAAATCCTCCGCCAGGACAAGAGCCGGGTGCGCAGGCAGAGCGTTATAAGTATGATGTCGAAAAAGAAAAAAAAGAGCTCGAATATAAAAAACTAAAAGCACCGAAAATAGAAGTCGAGAAAGAGAAAGCCAGGCCTGTCGCCGAAGGACCTTCTTTTATACTCAAAGACGTTAAGGTCCTCGGCTCTACTGTTTTTAAACCGCAGGATTTCCGTAAAATCTATGAGCCTTACCTTGGCAAGAAAGTCACCTTCCGGGATATGCAGGCGGTTACAGAAAAGATCGAGGCAAAATATAAAGAAAAAGGTTATTTTACTACTACGGTTTATATTCCTGAGCAGGAAATCAAAGACGGGGTAATAGAGATCCGTATAGCCGAAGGGAAAATGGGGGAGCTTGATATAGAAGGGAATAAATGGTTTTCCTCCGCTTTTATAGAAAAGTTCTTCCACGCAAAAAAAAATGAAATTTTGAATATTAAATCCATGGCAAGGGACATCCTGCGCTTGAATAAGAATCCGGATCTGCAGGTAAAGGCAATAATTTCTCAAGGCAAAGAGCCGCAGACTTCGGATATCGCATTGAAGGTAGAGGCGAAGCTGCCCTGGCATGTCGGTCTCCTGCAAGATAACCGCGGTTCGCGCCTGACGGGAAAGTATCGCTCCATGTTTTTTATCCGCAGCTCCAATGTTTCCGGGTCAGGGGATACGGTTTTTATCAATTCTCTTTACACCGGTAATTCTTTTGGCGAATCGGTAAGCTATAGCATCCCGGTCGGGACCCATGGAACAAAATTCGGGATTGATGCGACTTATTTTAAGATGAAACTGGGCGAGGAATACAAATCTTTTAATATCAAAGGCAACACCCAGATCTATTCTCCCCGTTTTTCCTGGGAACTTGCATTAGCGGAAGATCTTGAAGCTTATGCCGACCTGGGGATGGATATCAAATCAATAAAGAAGGAAATGGACGGCAATACTACAACCGGCGATCAGTTACGCACTCCGTATTTTGCTTTTAATTTTTCAAAAATAGATCCTGCCGGGCAGACTACATTCTCTCCTAAGTTTAATTTTGGCACATCAGGATTCTTGGGTGCCTCTTCGCGTAACCATCCCACCTCAAGCAGGGCAGGGACAGGGGGTTTCTTTTTTAAATATGAACAATCTTTGAACCGCATACAAAGGATGTTCTTAGATAGCTATGTGTCTATACGTACGCAATTGCAAGTGGCATCGCACACCTTAGCATCATCGGAACAATTCCAGCTAGGAGGCGCAGATTCTGTCCGCGGTTATCCTGAAGGAGATTATTTGGCGGATAACGGAGGCGTTTTAAATATCGACTGGGTTTTTCCTATGTACATTATTCCCAAGGCTTGGAAATTACAAGGGCAAGAAATGCCTTTACGCCATCAGATAGAGCCTGTTTTTTTTGCTGATATAGGCGGCGGGAAATTAAAGAAAGTCCTGCCAGGCGAAAAAAATGATAAGTTCCTTGCCGGTATTGGCGGGGGGCTGCGTCTTCATTGCAAATTATTTTCGCTCCGCTTAGACTGGGCCAAGGCAGTTGGTGACAGGCAGACTTCAGGCTCAGGGCCATCCACGTTCTATTTCACTTTCCAATCAGAAATATAATCAATTGATTTCCTCTTGACATCCAGAGAAAAAAGCGATATATTTTAACTAGTTCTTTATAGGGCAAGGAGTTACGATGGCGGACAAGGCCAAATAGCTGTCGGGGATCCTTAACTATGATTACTAAACACGATTTAATACTTTATTTAAACCTCGCTTTCGGTTTCGGAAGCGGGGTTTTTTGTTGGCATAAAAACTATTGTAATTAAAAGACTTAGGTTTAATAAAGGATAACAGATGGATTTTATAAAAAATCTCTTTCTCGCCAAACAAGAGATAAGCCAGAAAACTTTACGCCTTAAATTAAAGATTACGCTATTTGTATCTCTCGCCGCGATCGCTTTTTTTTCAATCCTTATACTGCTTGTTTCTTACCTGGGATACACCGTAATACTTGATAAGGGTGTAGAAAGCCATAGCGGAATGGCATGGACCCTGGCGTCTGCAGTAGGTTCCAGCATTGAGAAACAGGTAGAACTGCTAAAGTTAAACGCAAACACTCAATTTGTTATCGATGCGCTAAAAGAAAATAATTTGAAATACCGCGTAATGGGCGAGAAGCAAATACAGCGCTACTTAATGGATGCGGATAAGAGATGGATCGAGGCACCCGATGACCATCCTTTACTGAAAGAATATTGTGAAAATAAGCTTAGCGCCCAGTTAAAGGAATTAAAAGCAGGGAATGAAGAATTAATCAGCCTTACCGTTGCAGATAAATTTGGCGGTTTGGCCGGTTCTACAACAAGGACATCGTGGTTTTATAGTTTTGATAAAGATTGGTGGCTGGGCTCATACGCGAAAGGCCATGGCAAGCCTTTTGTCGGGAATGTTGAATACGATGAGCAAAGTAATTTATGGTGTTTGCCTTT
>JALOCE010000052.1 GCA_023227925.1 Candidatus Omnitrophota bacterium | reverse complement strand
CATAATAAGATCCCCGCGGTAAAACTCGTAGGCCAGTGGCGTTTCCGTAGAGAAAAAATCGATGCCTGGTTAGAAAATAAAACCAGCCCTTCATAAATACCCGGCGCTTATTTGCCCGACCCAATTGGATGGGTCGGCATCCGCCCCGTGGCGGAGAATTACGCCGGTATGCGCTTTCTGCGCAAGGAGAAAAAATGTATTTTAAGAAATTAGAGATCGTCGGTTTTAAATCATTTTTAATAAAAACATCTTTGCATTTTGAACCGGGGATTACCGCTATCGTTGGGCCAAATGGCTGCGGCAAAAGTAATATTTTTGATTCTATCCGTTGGGTCTTAGGAGAACAATCGGCAAAATCCCTGCGTGGCTCCGAAATGCAGGATGTCATCTTTAATGGTACGGATTCTAAAGAGGCTTTAAGCATGGCTGAGGTGAGCCTGACTTTTGATAATGCGCAGAAATTTTTTCCTGTTGATGCCGGCGAGGTTACTATCACCCGCAGGATCTTTCGTTCCGGAGAAAGCGAATATCTCTTAAATAAGACCCTTGTGCGGCTTAAGGATATAAATGACCTGCTTGCCGGGACCGGTATCGGCGCAGAGAGTTATTCTATGGTAGCGCAGGGTAAAATAGATCTGATCTTAAGTTCGCGCCCGGAAGACAGAAGGATGGTATTTGACGAGGCCTCCGGTATTACACGGTATAAATCCCAAAAAAGAGAGGCGATGAGGAAACTGGAGGAAACAGAGCAGAACCTCTTGAGAGTCAATGATATCGTCACGGAAGTCAAGCGCCAGATCGGCTCTCTTGAGCGCCAGGCAAATAAGGCGCGCCGTTACAAAGAGGTCTTTGAAGAACTAAAGTCAAAAGAAATAAATATGGCAGTATTTCAAAAAAAGGAGCTGCTGAAAGAAAAGGACGAAATAATAGCCCAATTAAGCCAACTCCAGACAAAAGAGTCCGAGCTCCTGGAAATAATCAAAGATCAGGAAGCGAAGATCAGCAATCGCCAGGCAGAGTTAAAACTCCTGGAAGACAGTATTATGTCTGTAAAGAACAGTATATTAAGTTTTGATAATGAGGTGATCAGGAATAAAGAGCGCATAGGGTTTAATAAAGAAAAAATATCCGAATTAGAAGATGCCAGGCAATCATTTTTTACGCAGATCGAGCAAGCCAAGTCCAGGCTCACCGCAGACGAAGAAAAGCTGAATAAAGCAAAAGAGGAATATAACAATATACATAAAGATATCGAGGACAAGGCTGCCCATTTAAAAGAAAAGGAAATAGAGCTGAATAATCTGGCTGCCTGTATCAAGATTTCATTGGAGAATATCGCTAAATCAAAGAAGAATATTCTGGATCTGGCTATGGAGAGCGCGAAAGTCAAGAATGATATTGCTGATTTTACGTCTAAAGAACAGATCTTTTTAGCGCGTAAAAAAAGGCTGGAACTGGAGAAGGCAAAGCTTCACGAAGAAAAAACAACGATCGAAGATAACCTTCAGGCAGCAGCAAAAGATGTAGAAACCACCAAGGGCTCTTTCGAAGATCTGAATCTAAAGATAACCGGTATAAATGATACCTTAAACCAGGAGAACGAAT
The DNA here is from genome assembly GCA_023227925.1 of Candidatus Omnitrophota bacterium. GTDB lineage: Bacteria > Omnitrophota > Gorgyraeia > Gygaellales > Profunditerraquicolaceae > JALOCE01. Next base: position 11,279 of record JALOCE010000052.1, on the reverse strand, counting down.
CGCTCAATAGCATAATTTCAAATATCGAATGCCAGGAAAAAGAAAAGTTGACCCTGGAATCGCATAAGGAATTCATAGAGAAACTCAAGACCAAATATGAAGATATCGGCGAAGCGATGAATGCGGTTATCCAGCTGGATAAGCTCCCCCAGGAGCAACTGACAGGCCTGGTGATCAAAATAAAGGCTATTGAAAAAGAGAATTTTAAATTATCGGGCGAGGCAAAGCCCATTGACCTGGATACGACAAAGATCGAAGACAGGATCAGGGAAGTCCAGAAAAACTTAGACTCTTTAAAAGAGAGTAAGATCGCCAAAGAAGACCAGATACAAAAGCTAAAAGATTCAATACAGGGGATGCAGCAGGATCTGCGCAGCCTTGAGATCAACCTGGCCAATAAGAAAAATCTTCATCAGAACATCCTGGATCAATTCAACAAATTAAAAGAAGAAAAAGATATCGTGAATTTGGAATTATCCGATACCGAGAAAGAATTATCCTCTCTGGAGGCCAAGTTAGCCGAATTAAAAACCTGTTTATCTGTCCTTGAAAAAGAACACGCAAATACAGAAGAGCTCATTGTCAATGAACAAAATAGCATTTCGCTAAACAGCGATCTTAAAGAAAAATCTCTTGTCGCTATAGCCCAGGCCAAAACAGAATTGGATAATCTCAATAGGCGTTTAGGTTCCGATGAAGCAACGCTGAAGATCATGGAAGATGCTTATAATCACGGCAAGGCCAACCTGGAGGGCCTTCAGAAACAGATACAGGAAAGCGAAGAAAAAAGCAGGTATCTTTCAGCAGAGATAGAAGAACTCGGGAATAAAATCATAGAAGCGGAAAATTCGACAAGAGAACAAAAGCTTTCCCTGAAAAATGATGAGTCTAAATACCGCGAGATCTCTGATGGCGCCGGAGGTGTATTTGCAAAAATAGATTCTGACAGAAAAGGGCTGGATGCCCTGAAAGATAGACTATACCAACTGCAAATGCAGAATAAGGACGTGGATTTTAAATTCCAGAGTATGAAGGACAGGGTTTGCCAGGCCTATAAAATAGACTTGGAAACTATGGATGAGGCTGTGGTAGAACAGATACAGGAACCGGACCTGCTTGCAGATCAGATACAGGTATTAAAAGAAAAACTGGATTCTTATGGCACGGTAAACCTGGTTGCCATCGAAGAATATGATGAACTTAAAAAACGCTATGATTTCCTGATGCAGCAACAGAATGATCTTAATTCTGCCAAGGAATCTTTGCACCAGGCGATACTAAAAATCAACCGCACGACAAAAGAAATGTTCCTGGAGACCTTTGAGAAAGTGCGCGAGGAATTCCGTAATTATTTCAAGCTTTTATTTAACGGGGGCGACGCACAGGTGTTCCTGATCGACGAGCAGGATCCTTTGGAATCCGGTATCGAGATCATCTGCCGGCCTCCGGGGAAAAAGCTGCAAAATGTGCTTTTGCTATCCGGTGGAGAAAAAGCACTTTCCGCAGTAGCCCTGATATTCGCCATATTCAAAGTCAAGCCGTCGCCATTCTGCATATTGGATGAGATCGATGCGCCTTTAGACGAGGCAAACGTGGATAGGTTCGGAAGGCTCTTACAGGAATTTACGCAGACTTCGCAGTTTATCGTCATCACGCACAATAAAAAGACAATTGCCAATGCCAGCGTAATGTATGGCATCACTATGGAACAATCCGGCGTCTCTAAGATTGTTTCTGTAAAATTCGGCCAGAATAAGCCTAAAGAAAACCAGGTCCAGGATAACCAGCCTGATTCCCGGGTAGCTGAACCTGTTTAGCAACAGGTGCTATTCTTACCTTTGTTTTTCGCTTCGTAGAGCGACTTATCGGAATGATGCAGCAATTCGGAAGGCGAAATCCCATCTTCAGGAAAGACAGCCAGCCCTAAACTTACAGTTAATTTTTCAGAAGGCAGGATCTCTTCTTTTATGAAAGGGTGTTTTGCTATATTCTCCCTTAAACGTTCCGCTATTAAAAATGCCTCTTTTCTGTCCGTTTGAGGCAAGATTATCGTAAATTCCTCGCCTCCATAACGACAGACATAATCCATCTTCCGGGATTGTTTTTTAAGCATATTGGCAAGCTCTTTAAGGATGGTGTCTCCGGCCTGATGCCCCAGTGAGTCGTTATAAACTTTAAAGTCATCGATATCCAGCATAATAAGGCTCAAGGGGGTTTTTTGCGCTTCAGCTTTTTTTAACTCGGCTTGAAATATATATTGGAAATAACCATGGTTCCATAATTCGGTAAGAGAATCTAAATGCGCGCGGATCACTGTTTTTTCGAATAGCTGTGAATTTTCTATTGCCAGGCCGGCCTGGTTTGCCAGCATAGTAAGCATACGAATATCGTCTTTGGTAATGGGTTTTTTGGTGATAAAATTATCCGCCACTATTATGCCGTTCACTTTATCTTTTGCCTTTAAGGGGACCAATACCAATTCCGGGCTGTTTAAGATCTTTACGATCTGGTTATTTTTATAGTTTTGTATAGTTTCCCGGGTCAAGTGTAAAGGCATCCCTTCCAATGCTACAAGCGGCAGCAAATTCTCATTTTTTTCCTGCAAGGGGATCTTCAGGTATTGCACCTGCTTGTTAAATCCGGATTCCTGCATATGGTTGGATACCTTAAACGAGTTGATAAGATCGTCTAAATCCATTTTATCGTCTTCGATCTGGGTCCACATACTGTTTGCTTCTTCTCCGCTCTCAGGCCCAATGCCCATTTTTCCTTCTATCAGGCCTTCTTTCTCGTTTACCAGGAGCAGGATCGCCCGGTTAAAGCCCAGGCCGATGTGCGCGGTGACGCCCGTCAGGATGATATAGAGGATCTCATCGAGCTTTAATGTTGTGCGCATAGCATTGGAGATTTCATAGAGTATGCCTAACTCCATTTTAGTGCGCTCAAGTTCTTCTTTGGTATTCTTTAGTTCTTCCATCATAGTAGTTAAATTTAGCATATTTTATCTCTCCTGTCAACCAGAAGAGCGTTTAGTTTTAAAAAATTAGTTAGATTATCCCGCTAAAAGCGTCTCTTAAGCTTAGAAGATAAGCAAAATTTAGCGCGAAAGGAGGTAAGGCTAATATTTGTTTGACAGTCCAAGCTTAGTAAGATATAATAATGCTCTTAAAATAAAATATTAAGCTAAAAATCGCCTGCCGGCAGGCACAGGGAGGTAACATGGTTATAGAAAAGAAGAAAGAAGTTTTGACAGACGCTTCTAACCGTCAAAAAGCGCTGGAGCTTGCGCTTATGCAGATAGAGAAGCAATTTGGCAAAGGCTCGATCATGAAGCTGGGGAGCCAGGTAAAAGCCGATGTAGAAACAATACCTACGGGCGCCCTTACTTTAGACGTGGCTTTAGGTGTAGGCGGCTTGCCTCGCGGCAGGGTGATTGAAATATTCGGGCCCGAGGCTTCCGGTAAAACCACCCTTACTTTAACCGCAATCAGGGAAATACAAAAAAAGAGGGGCGTGGCGGCTTTTATCGACGCTGAACATGCTTTTGATTCCACTTATGCCAAGATCATCGGGGTTAATTTAGATGACATGCTTATTTCTCAGCCGGATACAGGAGAACAGGCATTAGAGATAGCAGAAACTCTGGTGCGTTCAAATGCCGTAGACCTGGTAGTTGTTGATTCCGTGGCGGCACTCACTCCCCGCGCTGAGATCGAAGGAGAAATGGGCGATGCGCATGTGGGTTTACAGGCAAGGCTGATGAGCCAGGCCTTAAGGAAGCTTACCGCCGCAATCAGCAAATCACGCACCTGCGTTATTTTTATCAATCAGATAAGAGAAAAAATCGGCGTAATGTTCGGCTCTCCGGAGACTACTCCCGGAGGAAGAGCGCTGAAATTTTACTGTTCAGTAAGGCTGGACGTAAGAAAGATCGCTACTCTAAAAGAAAACGAAAAAGTAGTCGGTAACAGGGTCAGGGTAAGAGTAGTAAAAAATAAAGTCGCCCCGCCCTTTAGAGAGGCAGAATTCGAGATCCTGCATAACGAAGGTATCTCCAAAACAGGCGCTGTTATAGATGCCGCAGTAAACCTGGAAATTATCACGAAATCCGGAACGTGGCTGTCGTTTGCAGATGAAAAACTGGGCCAGGGAAGAGACGCGGCAATAAAGACTTTGAAAGAAAAACCTAAAGTGCAGGAAGACATAGAAAAAGAAGTAAGAAAAAAGATTAACCTTGAGTAATATTAAGAGGAGGAAAAGAACATGAAGAAAAAAATATTCTTCGGGTTGACCTTTTTGGCCGTTGGTTTATTGGTAGGAGCCGCGCAAGCTGCCGATCTTCCTCCGAAGGATTTTGGCATGGACGATGCCATAATCAGTGTAGCTAATAGCGCTGGCCGCGCAGTGGTATCTATCAGCACGGAACGTACCACAAAAATCAAGAGGTACAATTTCGGTAATCCTTTTGGCGGGCAGTCGCCTTTCGGGCAAGATGACCCTTTCCGTAAATTCTTCGATGATTTCTCTGGCGGAATGCCGGATACCGAGTATAAGCAAGCAGGCCTGGGTTCCGGCGTGATCATCGATCCCGAAGGTTACATCCTGACAAATGAACATGTGATAAACGGCGCGGATAAAGCTACTGTTACTTTGCCTGACGGCAGGGAATTTAAAGCAGAGCTTAAAGGCAGGGATCCCCGTTCGGATCTGGCGATAATCAAAATAGACGCTCACAATCTTCCCGTAGCTACATTAGGCGATTCCAATAGCGTAAAGATCGGACAATGGGTCGTAGCTATCGGTAATCCTTTTGGTTTTGCTTTGCAAAATCCAGAGCCCACCGTGACTGTGGGCGTAATCAGCGCCTTACATCGTTCTCTGGGCAGGGTTATTTCAGGCGATCGCGATTACGGCGATCTTATACAGACAGATGCAGCGATAAATCCGGGTAATTCCGGAGGCCCCCTGGTAAATCTTAAGGGCGAAGTCGTAGGTATCAATGTCGCGATATTTTCTACCAGCGGCGGGTATCAAGGCATTGGTTTTGCTATTCCCGTCAATAACGCGAAAAAGATCATTACCCGGCTCATCGAAGGCAAAAAAATACTCTATGGCTGGCTGGGTGTGACTGTCCAGGATTTGACTGATGACCTGGCAAAATATTTCGGTTTGAAAGAAAAACAAGGCGTATTGATAGCCAAAGTCTTAAAAGACGGCCCTGCAGAAAAAGCAGGCTTGAAAGAAAGCGATATTATTAAGCAATTCAATAACACGCCCATTAACAATGTAAAAGAATTGCTAAGTACTGTTGCTGCGGCAGAAGTCGGGAAAAAAATAAAGATCGTGGTTATGCGCGATAAGAAAGAAGTAGCTTTACAGGTAGAAGTCGGCGAAAGGCCGCAAGACTTAGAACAGGCGGCTGCAGAGATAGGCGCTTCTGAAGGTTGGCGGGGGTTAAAAGTCGAAGAGAAAAAAGGCGTATTGGTAGTTGATGTAGAACCGGGCAGCCCGGCAGATGAAGCGGGTATAGTCAGGGGAGACCTGATACGGGAAATAAATAAGCGCCAGATACAGAATATCGCCGATTATAATTCAGCGACCAAAGGCTTAAGAGGCGATGCCCTGGTAAAGACCGAACGCGGTTTCTATATTATAAAAGAAAAGGAAAGTGGACGATAAAAAAACAGAGACCCTCCAGAAAGCAAGGGCTTATGCATTTTTATTGCTTAAGTACAGGCTGCGTAGCGAAAAAGAGCTGGGAGAGCGCTTAAAAAGAAAAAAGTTCGACGAAGCGACAGTCAAAGATACTCTGGCGTTCTTAAAAGAAAAAGATTTTATTGATGATAAGGTATTCGCGCGTGCATGGATTGATTCCCGCCTAAGAAAACCCTTAGGTTTAAGAAAAATAAAACAAGAATTAAAGGCAAAGGGGATAAGCCCCGAGATTACCGATAAAATATTCGATTCACTAAAAGCAGGCTATTCAGAAAAAGATACTGTTGAAAAAATATTCAAAGACAGGTTTGCCAGATTAAAGAACATCGATCCAGAAAAGGCAAAAAGGCGTATTTACGCATATCTTCTGCGCCGCGGTTTTTCCGGGGAAGCTATTATCGAAGCAATGCATAAATTATGAAAACAGATATAATAAGAGATAAATTCCTGGATTTTTTTAAGTCAAAGAAGCATAAGCTGGTAGAAAGCGATTCTCTGGTGCCTGCCGGAGATCCTACTGTTTTGTTTACCCCTGCCGGCATGAATCAATTTAAGAAGGAATTTTTAGGCTATGATTCGGGTTTTAGCCGCGCCGCCACGTCTCAACGCTGCCTGCGTACTGACGATCTGGATAAAGTAGGCAAGACCACCGGGCATCATACTTTCTTTGAAATGTTGGGAAATTTTTCTTTTGGCGACTACTTCAAAGAAGAGGCAATCGCCTGGGCCTGGGAATTCCTGACCAAAGAACTAAAGATCAAAGAAGGCAGGCTTTGGGTTTCGGTATATAAAGATGATGATGAGGCTTATAAAATATGGAAAGATAAAATAAAGTTGCCGGCTGAAAAAATCGTGAGATTAGGCGACAAAGAGAATTTTTGGCCTTCAGAGGCAAAAACAAAAGGCCCGAATGGCCCCTGCGGACCATGCTCGGAGATTTTTTATGACCTGGGTAAAGATATCGGCTGCGGAGAATCTGTATGCGATCCTTCTTGCAACTGCGGCAGATTCATCGAAATTTGGAACCTGGTCTTTACTCAATTCAACCGCAAGGAAGGTGGCTTATTAGAGCCTCTGCCTAATAAAAATATCGATACCGGGATGGGTTTGGAGAGGTTAGCCGCAGTAATGCAGGGAGCAAAGAATAATTTCGAGACGGATTTATTTCAACCGATAATAAAAGAGATAGAGGCAGGTAAGGACCTAAGCGATAAGAAGATCCCCTACGCTATAGCCGATCATATCAGGGCAATAGTATTCGCGATATATGATGGCGTTCTTCCTTCTAACGAAGAAAGAGGCTATGTGGTAAGAAAGTTAATACGTAAAAGTACACTGCATTTAATGGCCCTGGGGATGAAACAACCGTTTTTATATAAATTAGTCCCTGTATTATCTGAAATTATGCGTAAGCCTTATCCGGAATTAGCGGCTCGTCAGGAGAATATCGCGGAGATCATTCTGGCTGAAGAGAAGAATTTTTATTCTACAATAAGCTTAAGCCCCGATCTATTCAAAGAGAAGTTCAGCGGTTTTTTAAAAAAACAGGATCACCGTAAGGCCGGCAAGGTCGCTTTTCAGCTTTATGATACTTATGGTATCCCTCTGGAACTGACCAAGGATTGGCTGGATAAGAATAAAATAGATTTTTCGCTGGAAGACTTTAATCAGGAACTAAAACAGCAAAAAGACCGCTCAAAGTTAAATAGCGCAATGAAGGGCGACGTTTTTGATGTTAACCAGTTACATTTACCGAATACTAAGACCAGCTTTTCAGGTTACCTGAATCATGAAACTAAAGCCAAGATCTTAAAAATTATAAAAGATAATACACCTGCCAAGAAGATAAATAAAGGCGAAGAGGCAAAAATTATTTTAGATAAGACCGTGTTTTATCCTGAATCCGGCGGGCAAGTCGGCGATACGGGCCAATTAATAAAAGGCAAGAATATTTTTCAGGTTACAGACACGCAAAAATTCGATAAAGTAATTGTGCACAAAGGCAAGGTTTTAGAAGGCAGTTTTAAGGATAAGGATGAATTAAAAGCTTCTGTAGATATTGAGCGCAGGCTTGCCATTGCCAGGAATCACACTGCCACACATCTTTTGCAGGCTGCTTTGAGAAAAGTATTAGGCGGGCACGTCAAACAACAAGGATCTTTGGTCGCGGCGGATAGGCTGCGTTTTGACTTTACGCACTTTAAAGATGTAAATGAAGAAGAGCTAAATAGAATAGAAGAAATAGTCAACGGCTATATCCTGAATAACTGCGAGCTTAATGTTGTACAGATGTCTTTACCGGAAGCAAAAAAGAAAGGCGCCTTGGCATTCTTCGGAGAAAAATACGAAAGCAAAGTGCGCATGGTCTCGATAGGGGATTTTTCGAAAGAATTATGCGGCGGAACGCACCTGGAGGCAACAGGTTCGATCGGTTTATTTAAAATAACCCAGGAGAGCTCTGTGGCTTCCGGGGTAAGAAGGATCGAAGCGGTAACGGGATTTTCTGCTTACAAAATGATAAAAGAAGAAGAGGGTATCCTTAAAGATGCATCTTCTATTTTAAACGTTAACAAAGAAAAACTTGCGCAGGAACTAGCAATGAGATTATCGCGCCTGAAGGCCCTGGAAAAACAGGCCAATGTACAAAAAATGGAAAGCCTCAAGGTCTCCTTAGATGAACTTATCGGGAATGCCGAGAATATCAAAGATATCAAGGTTATTGTGAGTGCCATGGAAAATCTGGATATGGATCTATTAAGGAAAAACGTAGACCTGATCAAGCAAAAAACAACTAATACGGTCATTGCCTTGGGTTCGAAAAACCAGGGAAGGGCTCTTTTAGTGATCGGGATGACCCAGGATTTAAACCAGAAAGGGCTGGATGCATCAAAATTGATTTTGAGCTTAGGCCAGATCATCGGTGGTAATGGCGGCGGTAGAAAAGATTTCGCACAAGCCGGAGGGACTAAACCGGAAAACTTCGAGCAGGCTTTTAACGAATTAAAAAACATTATCAGGGATTCCATATGAAAATAATACGTTTTAGCAGTAAAAAGTTAGAAAAAGTGTATAACCGCGGTTATATCAAATCAAAGCGCATAGAAGAGCGCGTAAGCAGTATTATCGAAGACGTACGGCTCTTTGGTGATGAGGCACTGATAAAATATACTAAAAAATTCGACGGCATAAAATTATCGCCTAAGCAGCTAAAGGTTTCCGAAATCGAGATCAGCGGGGCATATCAGAATATCAGCCCTAATTTTGTAGCTACCCTGAAGATCATTATCGAGAATGTAAACAGGTTCTATCGTAAGACCATAAAAAAATCCTGGAGAATAAAAGATACAGATGGAGTCATGCTGGGGGAAAATTATACGCCCTTGGACAAGGTAGGCATATATATACCCGCAGGGACTGCGCCTTTAGTTTCTACGGTTTATATGACTGTCCTGCCGGCAAAGATAGCCGGTGTAAAGAAAATAGTCTTGATCAGCCCGCCGGATAAACACGGGTTTATCAATCCGCATATACTAGTTGTTGCTAATCTCCTTAAGGTGGATGAGATCTACCGCGTTGGCGGCGCGCAGGGCATTGCCGCGTTGGCTTATGGAACTAAGACAATCCCCCGCGTAGATAAAATTGTCGGCCCGGGAAATATTTATGTCAGCGAAGCAAAGAGGCAGGTTTTTGGTATCGTTGATATCGATATGATCGCAGGGCCTACGGAACTGGTCATTATTGCCAACCGTTACAGCGATCCTAAATTTATTATTGCCGATCTTAAGGCGCAGGCAGAACACGCGAAAGGATTAGCCATACTGATTACAAATTCAAAAGGCTTGGCCAAAGAAGTCAAATCCCAGATGGATGGGGATAATGGTTTTATTGTTTTGACTAAGAACCTTCGCCAGGCAATCGAGGTTGCTAATAAAATTGCTCCGGAACACTTAGAGATCCTGGTAAAAAATCCGCAAAAAATAACCAGGGAAATAAAAAATGCCGGGGCGATATTCTTAGGGCCTTATAGCCCTGCTGCAGTGGGAGATTATGTCGCCGGCCCAAGCCATGTTTTACCTACACAGGGGACAGCCAGGTTCTTTTCGGGATTATCAGTATGCGATTTTATGAAAAGTAACCATATTATCAGCTATTCCAAGAAGGCCCTGGAAAAAATCAAGGAGCCATTGGAAAAAATCGCTGGTATAGAGGGTTTGAGCAAGCACTTAGATTCCGTAAAAGCAAGATTTTAGCCAGGAGAAAGAATGAGGACGAAAGTATTAGAAAGAAATACTAAAGAGACTAAAATAAAGGCGATCCTTAATATCGATGGCAGCGGAGAGGCGAAAATAAATTCAGGGATCGGGTTTCTGGATCATATGTTGGAATTATTTGCTTTTTGGGGGCATTTTGATCTGGAAATACTGACTAAAGAAGCGGATTTAAAAGTCGATATACATCATACCAATGAAGACCTGGGGATCGTATTAGGGCAGGTTTTTAAAGAAGCTTTGGGTGATAAGGCGGGCATAAAAAGGATTGGCTTTGCTTCTGTGCCCATGGAAGATGTTACTGCCAATGTCACGGTCGATATTAGCGGCAGGCCTTCTTTTAAATTAACCTTAACGCCGGCTGGATGCGAATACCCAATAGCCCAGGAGGGCTATGAATTCAAATACGCGGAGCATTTTTTCGAAGCGTTGGCAAAACAATTAGGGATGAACCTTAATATAAAGTTGGAGAATCCAAGCAAGGATCTGCATGCAACCTTAGAACCTGTTTTTAAGGCATTAGGCAAAGCTTTAGACGAAGCCACACAAATCGATCCTCGTCGTAAAGGTATTCCCTCGACTAAAGGTGTAATAGACTAGCATGATCGCTATTATTGATTACGGAATGGGTAATATTCACAGCGTGAATAAGGCTTTGGAATTTTATGGCGCAAAAACTATTATTACCAATAAGCCCAGCGAGATCAAAGAATGCGTTAAGGTAGTGCTCCCGGGAGTAGGCGCATTCGACGACGCCGTATCAGAATTGGAAAAACAGGGCTTAATACCTGCTTTAAAAGAGCATATTAAAAATAAAAAAATATTCTTAGGCATCTGTTTAGGGATGCAACTCTTATTTGAGGAGAGCCGGGAGGCTAAGATAAAAAAAGGCACCGGGATATTAAAGGGGAGGGTCGAGAAGTTCAGGAACAGTAAAGAGCTTAAAGTCCCTCATATCGGATGGAACCAGTTAAATAAAACTTCGGACAATTGTCCTTTATTAAAAGATATACCCGATAATGCTTATGTTTATTTCTGCCATTCCTATTATTCCAAGCCGAAAGACGACAGCATAATCGCAGCGACTTGTAATTACGGAAGCGATTTTACAGCCGTAGTCTGGCAGGATAATATATACGGAATGCAGTTCCACCCGGAAAAGAGCCAGGGCATCGGCCTTAAGATGCTGGAGAATTTTGTAAATTTAAAATGTTGATCATCCCGGCGATAGATTTAAAAGATGGTTGTGTCGTAAGGTTTGTACAGGGCAGGCTTGATAAAAAAGTCTATTCCCGC
>JALOCE010000051.1 GCA_023227925.1 Candidatus Omnitrophota bacterium | reverse complement strand
ATTCGATGGCCGCGGAGTTAGCTTCCGCGAAAGGGCTGACGGGAATTAAAGAAGCCGACGATATCATTAAACTCTTTCGCCGAAAAAAAGGGATTGTGATGGCCCCTTGACATGAACTCCCTCCGGCCGACAAACCTTTTGTTCCAATCCGCGGAAACGACCAACCGCCATTTCGAAGAGGTCATGCCGAGCGGCTCGTGGCACGGTCATCCGGCGTTCCTCGTGGGCGGAGGGCCGTCGCTCCGGGGATTCGATTTTGCGCGTCTCCGCGGCCGTCGATCGATCGGCGTCAACATCGCCTTCTACGCGTTCGATCCGACGATCATTTTCTCGATGGACACGCGGTGCCTGAATTGGATCCTCAACGGAACGTATGACCGCGGTTCGTTTCCGGGCCTTCGGGATAAATTCAAAAAAACCGCGGCCTATAAGGTTTGGCTCCTTACGTATTCGGCCTCGCTTGCGGAGGACATCTTCATCGTTCCCGTTCACAAAAGTTATCAAGACGGCCTCGGCTCGTTCACCCTCCGCTACCGGGACGGCCTCGGCCACGGAAACAACTCCGGCTACGCGGCCCTCAATCTCGCCGTCCTGCTTGGGGCGAATCCGATCTACCTCCTCGGATACGATTGTAACCGTCCGCCGGATGCCTCCCATTGGCACGCCGGCCATCCGGTTCCCCAAAACCCGAAACACCTCGACTCGTTTATCCCGCGTTTCGAAACGGCCGCGGCCGCGACAAAAAAGGCGGGTATCCGAGTCGTGAACCTTAATCCGGCATCGGCCCTCCGGTGCTTCGAATTCGGAACGCTCGAGGAGGCGTTGAATGATTGAAGGAAAAGTTTGGGGCGAGACGGTCGAGATTTTTCGGACCGAAAACGTGTCGGTCCACGCGTTGACGATCCGGGCCGGGGGCTACTCCTCCCGCCATTCCCATCGATCGAAGTCAAATTATTTTTACGTGATCGACGGAGCCGTGACGGTCCGGACGTGGCGCGGCGACCATGCCGCCCTCGTCGACGAAATCACCCTCCGGGCCGGTCAAAGCACGATGGTCCGCCCGGGCCTCCTCCATCAATTCGACGCGCTCGAGGCGTCTCGGATGATCGAGATTTATTTCGTTGGCCTCGAGGGGCCGGATATCGATCGCCTCGACGTGGGCGGCCTCCGGTGCGAGGCCGAGTTACGGGCGAAGCGGAAAACGAGCGAGTGAGCGAAATGCGCGTGGCGATATTTTCCCGGACTCCCCTCGCGGCCGCGCCTTATGAGTTGTGGAAGGCGATCCGGAAATATACCGCCATCGACGTCTCCCTTATCAATCAAACGCTCCGTTATAATGACGGCCGGACGTTCCCGGGCCATCTCGTGTGGTCGAACGAACGAGGCGCGCGAGGCGATGACCGCGGCCGACCTGTGGCACGTTCACAATTACTACGTTCCCGACCTCGGGAAAATAAAAAACGGCCAAGGCGTGATCGCTCAATTCCATTCGTTGCCGCGCCTCGGGAATTGGCGCGAATTAATGGCCTTCGCGAACGTCTCAACGACCATCCGCCAACCGCTCCAAATGCGGGAGTACGCGGACCTTCACGCCCTTCCTAACCTGATCGATCCGGACGAGTACCGGCCGGTCCGGAAACCGTCGAAGGTGACGATCGGATTTGCGCCGACCTCGAAGGCCCCGATCGGTCACCCCTCGTCGAAAGGATACGGCGAAGTGTTGAGCATCCTCGGCGATGTCGCCTCCGTCCGGGATGTCGATATTGAGATCATCGAGAACCTCAATTACAAACTCAACCTCGACCTCAAGAGCCGGTGTCATATTTTGATCGACGATGTCGTGACCGGGAATTGGCACCGCACGTCCCTCGAAGGCGCGTGCTTCGCCTGTGCCGTCCTGAATAACAATCACTCGGTTCCGTTCATCCCGGCCACGCTAAAGACATTGAAGGAAAGGCTCTTGGATTTAATCGACTCCCCGGGCCTCCTCTCGACCGTCTCCGAGCAATCGCGCGCGTGGGTCGAGTCGGAGTGGCACGCGATGGATTTGGTTCGCGAATACGTCCACCTCTACGAAAAGGTTGCCGCCGATGTCGCCCATTGAGTTGATCGTTCCGACGAGGAACCGGCGAGAGAAATTAGTCCGGATGTTGAATTCCGTTCCCGCGGAAGCGAACGGCGCGCCGGTCGAGGTCGTGATCGTATGCGACGGCGACCGGGAAACGGAACGGTTCCTCCTTTCCCTCGGCAATCCCGCCTTCCGCGTAGTCCTCGTTGCGGAACACCGTGGGGCGGTCTACTGCCGGAACCTCGCCACGAGCGTTTCGCGCGGAGCGGTGCTGTACGCAACGGATGATATTGAATTCGAGAAGGGGGCTATCGATCGGGCCGCTCGAGAGTTGGCGGAGCGGTTCCCGGACGAAGACGGCGTCATCGGATTCGCCCAATCCGGAAACGGGAAATATTCCCACGCCGGAGTCGCCCTCGTAGGGCGCGCGTTCGTCGCTCGATATCCGGGACGGAGGTTGTTCTATCCCGGTTACTACCATTTCGCTTGCCAAGAGATCCTCCGCGCGGCCGAAACCGTGGGGCGTTTTTATTTTTGCGAAGCGGCGCGACTCGTCCATTTCCATCCCTCCTTCAACGCCGGCCATAAGGATCGAACCCACGTCGAAGCGCGCGTGAGACGCGGCCGGGATAAGGCCCTTTCGTTCGAGCGCGAGGCGCAGGGGTTGATATGGGGGATTGGGAAGGAGGCGGCGCGATGAACCGGAACGTCCGGCGAATCATTTTCCCTCATGGGATTGGCGATCCGAAGGGGCGTTTTCTTGCGCTTGGTTTCCGCAACATCGGCGTGAAGGTGATCGTCGAGGGCGAGGCGAGAAAAATCGGCGTCATCGAATTCCGCCTCGAGTTTGAAGATGGCCGGGAAGTGACGTGCGGCCACGACATCGGATGCCTTCAAAAGAACGAGTTGAGCCGCGGAAAGGGAGAGGAGCGGCCGTGGTGGGAGGGAAGAATCGGAGAGGTGTTTTTTTTCAAAACCCACGCCTCCCCCTCCGTCCTCTCCACCAATCGGCGGATTTTTCCTATCCCCCAAGCCATCGGCCGCGAAGTGTTCCTTTCGATGATCCCGGAGGAGAGGGCGCGCGTCGACCGCGTGCCGCCTACGCTCGACGTTTTCGGTGTCTTCACGGCCGGAGGCGCGAGGGCGGAGGCGTGTCGAAGGGTGATGGAGGGGCCGTGGAAATCAATCGTGGGAATCATGAGGCGGCGAAAGCACTCGATGGACCCGTTGCCGCTTTCCATTATGACCGCCCCCCTCGATCCGGGCCTTTACTTCAAGACAATGGCCGCCTCCCGTCTCGCCCTCTCGTTCCCGAGTCACGGCGAAGGCGGCGAGGGACCGTGGTGTTCGTTCCGGACCGTCGAGGCGTGGTCGCTCGGCGTGCCGGTTGTGACGTTCCGGCCGTCGAATTACTACGTGTTTGCGCGGCCGGAGGAGCCGTTTTGGTTCGAAGTCGCGGCCGACCTTTCGGACCTCGGCCTCGTTTTAAACGAAGCCCTTTCCGATTCGGCGCGCCTCGCGGACTTCCGCGCGCGTTCCCGGGCGCATTTCGATCGTCATTTCGCTCCGGTCCGGGTTGCGGAGTATGTCGCGAGGACGGTCGAGGAGGCGTGGCGATGAAATTTTCGGTGGTCGTTGTCGCATACCGGAGGATGGACACGTTGGCCGGGATTCTCTCGGCGTGGCTCGATCAATCCTCCGACGTGTGGTTGGCGGATTGTTCGCCGGGCGGAGCGAAAGACCTCCCGGCCGCGGTTCATCACGTTCGGTTCCGGCCCGATCCGGGCAACGTCACGCGCCACGTCCTCGCCCTCCTGACGGAGAATGAGTGGGTGGTAAAGGCCGACGATGATTTCCTTCCCGGCCCCCACCTCCTCGGCGACTTTATGAAGGCTTCCGGTCCGGATCGAGGGACGGCGTTTTGGGGAATTATGGGCCGGAGATTCGAAGGGGCGCGCTACTACGGGAACACGATCTCCGCCCGAGCGAATAAAATCCTCGAGCCGGCGCGCGTCGATTTTGTCGGCATTTGCACGCTCGCTCCCCGGGCGGTCCTCGCGTTCGATCCGCGCGGGTGCCTTTCGTCGATCGAGGATCTCTTCCACCAATGCGGCGTGTTCCCGGAGGTTCCGAAATTCGTGTTCCCGTCAACGAGTTATTCGCATATCCCGGGAGCCGACCGGCCCGGATGCCTTTGTAAAAATCCGAAGGCGCAGGTCGAACGGGAAATTTACTACTCGAAAGTTTGGGAGCGGTGCCGAGCGATCCGGCTCGGGGAAGGGGCGCGCGGATGAACGCCGTCGAATATCTCGATCGCCATTGGGGGCCTCGATCCGTATGGACCCATTTGAAAAATAAAAAGCATCGCCATCGCCTCGCCACGTGCGCTTCGTTCGTTCGCGGCGAAACGTTTTGCGATGTCGGGTGTGCGTTCGGTCATTCGACCGAGATTATGGCCTCATTCCGATCCGGCGAGTGGTCAGGAGCGGAATTTTCCGCCTCGGCCGTCGAAAAGGCCCGGGAATTATTTCCGGCCCGGACGTGGATGTTCTTCGAATCGATCGACGATCTCGACCGCGCCTCCGGATCGGTCGACTCTACGGTGTGTTCCGAAGTGATGGAACACGTCGAGGACGATGCGCTCCTCGTTCGCCGGGTGATCGAAATGGCCCGGAGACGAGCGGTGTTTTCGACGCCTTCGAAGCGCGTAAACGATCCCGGCCACCTCCGGCTCTACACGGCCTCCGCCCTCGAGGAATTGTTCGCCGCGTGGCCCCATCGCGTCATCCTTGATCCGCCATTTTTTTCCATCGTGGTCGATCGGGAAGGAAAATTCGAATGAACCCGGAAAATGCGCGGCGGCTTTTGTTCGAAGTGGCGGACACGTTAGACGAGATCGGTGTCGAGTATATGCTCTACGGCGGCACGCTCCTCGGAGCGGTTCGGGAAAAGGCGTTCATCGCCATCGATCGAGATGTCGACCTCGCGATGCTCCAAGAGCATTTGACCGCGGCCGTAGCCGGCGACATCGTCGACCGTCTCGCGCGGCGACATATCGTAGGCGAAGCGATCGACCATCGCCATAAGGCGGCGTGGTCGGGCGGAGTGTTCGCGGTAAAATTCCGCGGCCTCGGCGTCCACGGCGACCTTTCCGCGTTCCGTTCGGTTCGCGGGAATCGGCGCGCGGTCCCTTCCCACGCCGGCTCGTTTTGGATTTGCCACGAAGCGCGGTTCCTCGAAGAAATCGGCTCGATTGAATTCCTCGGCCGGACGTTCCGGTGTCCGGCTGACGTCGACGGATTTTTGACCGAAAAGTACGGCGCGTGGAGGATCCCCCATAAGGTTTTCAACAACGTCTCCCACCCGGCCCAACGATGGCCCGAGGCGCGGATGCGCGGAGTGATTCGATGACCGTAGGATATGCGAGCGGCGTGTTCGATCTTTTCCATATCGGACACCTCCGCCTCCTTGAGACGGCGCGCGGCCTTTGTGACCGCCTCGTTGTCGGCGTCTCGACGGATGAACTCGTCTTCGATTACAAAAAACGTTGGCCGGTGATCCCGTTCGCGGAACGGGCGGAGATCGTGCGTTCGTTGAGATGCGTCGAGGCGGTAGTGCGGAGGGACGTCCGGGATAAAAAAGTCGAATGGGAGAAAATAAGATTCGACGTTTGTTTTGTCGGCGATGATTGGTATGGGAAGGACGAATGGAAACGATGGACGGAATGGATGGCCGGCGTAGGGGTAAAGACCGTCTACCTGCCCTACTCGTCCGGCCGATCGACCTCTTCGATCATCGACTCGATTCGAAACGGAAGGAAAATGGATAATGAGTTTTAACGCGCTCCTTATCAACACCGCGACCATCCGGATCGAGACGAAGGATAAGTGGGGAAAGATCGCTTCGACTACGGATCACGCGGCCGTCCCCTGCCGGATCGTCTTTAAGAATCGAATTGTCCGCAACTCCCTCGGCCAAGAAGTCCTCTCCTCGGCCACGGTTTACTTTAAACCTTCGGCTCCGATCGAGGAGGGCGCCCTCCTGTTTTTCGAAGGCCGTTGGCATGGCATCCAAGCGATCACACGGGCGCAAAACGCTCACGCGCTCCATCACTTCGAAGTGGCGGTGGACTGAAATGGCCGAGAATCCCGGTTTCGTTTTCGATACGGTCGACTTCGACAAAAAGTTTCAGCAAATCGTTCGTTCGACGATGCCGGACATTCTCGGCCGCGGCCTCTTCCAAGCCGGCTCCCAATTGTGCCGGGATGCGATCAAAGAAAAACCGCGCGCGCCTCACCGGATGGGAAACCTGTGGCGCGCCCAACAAGTAAATAAACCGATCCACGCCGGCCAAAAAATCACCGTCGACGCCGGGTTCAATATCGAATACGCGGCCTACCAACACGAAGGCCAACGCGTCGACGGAACCCACGTGGTCGAGCGGTATTCAATCTCCCGGACCGAAAAGGTACCGGCCGGGGAAACGGATTATGGGAAGAAATTCCTTTCGAAAAAACAAGCGGCCAATCGGAATAAATATATGAAAATCGCGGCCGACTACTGCCGGGAGAACGCAGGAAAATGATTCAAGAATTCGCCCAATGGATCGAGAACGTGACGGCGTGGCGGATCGGAACGGATTTGTTTATTGGCGAACTCCCGATCAAACGTCACGACAAAACCGAACCGCCCACGCGATGCGTCTGCCTTTTCGAAGACGGACCTTCGACGGTCGACGGCCAATTGCCGGATCGATCCGACAAAGAAATCCAAATATGGAACCGGGCGGATGATTATTGGACCGCCCGGGAGGACGCGTTTGCGCTCTATCGCCGCCTCCACGGGAAAGAGAACATTTGGCTTCCCGTTTTGACTTCCGGCGAGGATTATTTGATTATGGTGTTGGACGCCGTAGCGGAACCGGCTCCAATCGCGAAACCGAACGCGAAAGGGAAATATGAGTTTTCGACCAATTACATCCTTCGGCTCGAGGATCCATATGCCTAAATTCGCGCGAGAATCGCGGCTACGGGGAGATTGTCCCCCTCGCCGGGGAAAGACCCGGGTGAGAAAAGATCGTCGCAAATACGCCAAAAGAGGCGTTTTTTACATTTTCGGCTAAGGAGGCCAAAATGCCTAAACTCCCGATCGGTGACATCGGTGCCGTCGAGGTCGTGTACGACTACGGAACCGAAAGCGGCCAAGCGAACCTCGTTATCTCGCCCTACCTCGGTGCGGTAAAGGAGCGGATCAACGATGCGTACGCTGACGTCCAAGAGGAAGACTACGGTGACGCCTCGGTCGACGCCGTGTTCAAAGGGACCACGGTCGAGGTCGAGATTCCGATGGCGCGCTCGACCCTCCTCCAACTCGCCGGAGTCCTTCCCGGCGTGGAACTCTCCGGTTCCGTCCTCACGTTCTCGAACAAATGCGGCTCCTCGATGTACGACTCCGCGGTGCCGTTGCTGTTCAAGCCCAAACGGGATGGCGTCGTGTCGACGAATCACGCCGAGTGGATCCTCGTCTACAAGGCCTTCGCTTACCGCGCCATCGAGTTGTCTTTCGACCGCTCGACCCAACGCGTCCACCTCGTCAAATTCAAAGTGTTCCCGATGCAGGAAAGCGGCTTCGAGGGCAAGTACTCCCAAGAGGGCGTCGCCTAATCGGCGCGCCCTCCGCCCGGGTGTCCGTTGCCTTGAGAAAGGAATGAATCGATATGTCGAAGTTTAACGTCCCCTCGACCCTCCCTCCGATCGAGATTGAATTCGAAGGCGTCACCTATCCGGTGAAGCCGCTCGACCGGGCCACGTGGAAAAAACTCCGCGACATCCAACGGCGTGTTTCCGAAGGCGACTCCGAAGCCGTGTTCGAACAACTCCCGTTGCTGTTCGACATGGCGGAGGACGTTCAGGCGCGGCTCGAATTCCGCCAAGTCCTCGCCATCATCCGCCACGTGACCGAAGCCCTCTACTCGCCGTTTAAAGGGATCGAGGCCGCCGAAAAAAAAGCCTAACGGCTTGGGCGGAGGCGACCGCGTTGATCGCCTCGGAGATGCCGGGCCTTTTCGACATCGATCGCCTCGAGGCGATGGACTACCGGGACCTAATCTTTTGGTCCAATGAGGCGCGAAAAATTCGGCTCCACCGCGAGGCGACCGCCATTAATTCGGCGCGCTACGCCCAAGCCGAACGAGATGACTACATCGATCGGATGTCCCAAATCGAGTGGGAGTTGACGTTTTTGAATAATCCGGAAGCGACCGGAGAAGAGGAGAGATAAACATGAGCGAAGGCGGCGCATTTATAGCCGGTTCGATCATCGGCAAACTCGTCCTCGATAAGATGGGGTGGGACTCCGCCATTAAGGATGTCGATAAGGATAAACAAAAACTCGGCTCCCTTGCCGGTGAGATGTCGGACCGGTTCTCGGGGATGGGGAAAGCGATGACCGTTGCGGGAGGCGCGATTGTCGCGAGCGTTGGGGCGATGATGAAATCAGTTGCCGATACCGGCGACGTCATCGCTAAACTCTCCGATAAAACCGGCGTGTCGACGGAGATGCTTTCCGGTTACAAACTCGCCGTCGACCTCGGCGGCTCGTCGATCGAAGGATTCGCAACCGGATTGAAGAAACTCGCGAAGGGGATGGACGACGCGAACACCGGCCAAAAAACCTATCAAGAGGCGTTCGAGTCGATCGGTGTCGCGTGGGCGGACGGTGAAGGGAAACTTCGTCCATTGAACGATGTCCTTCTCGATGTCGCGGATCGATTCGCAACGATGCCGGACGGCCCGAAAAAGTCGGCCGTTGCGATGGATATCCTTGGGAAAGCCGGGACGGATTTAATTCCCACTTTAAATCAAGGCTCGGAAGGCCTCCGGAAAAATTATGAAGCGGCCGAAAAGATGGGGCTGATTTTTTCCCATGAAGCGGCCGCCTCGTGCGAAAAATTCAACGATTCGTTTACCAATCTCCAAGCATCCGGTGCCGGCCTCGCGAAAGAATTGACGATCGCTTTAATGCCGACCGTGACCGATCTCGTTGATAAGGTCCGGGGAGTCGTGACGAGTTTCCGTGAATGGGCGGCCGAACATCCGGAACTCGCCGCGGGAATTGTAAAGATCGTCACTATTGCCGGAGGGCTGATGATGGTCCTCGGTCCGATCCTCATTATCCTCCCGAAGATCGCGGCCGGCCTTACGATGGTCAAAGGCTCGATGGCCGGGTTGAGCGTGACGAGCATCGCGACTAAAGGGGCCATCGGGATTCTTATCGTCGAAGTGGCGAAATATATCGGCATTTTAGAGGAGAAAAGAAAAGCCGAGGTTTATGATAAAGAGGCCGGAGCGCGCCTCGTCGAACAGCAAACGCGACTCGCCGAAAAACTCCGGAAAGCAGGGGAGGCGGCCGGATGGCAAAAGGGCGAAATGGACGCCCTCATCACGAAGTATGACGGCAACGTGGCCGCCCTCGCGATGGCGATCAAACACGGAAAGGAAGGCGTCGACGTTCAAAACGCCCTCGCCGGAGTCGGCCGTGAACACGCGGCCGTCCTCGAGGCCGAACAAAAGGCGCAGGAAGCGGCGACCCTCGCGCTCGAAAATAAAAAGAAAGCGCAGGAGGAGGCGAAGGTCGCCCAAGAGGCGTACACCTCCTACCTCAACTCGCTCGGGATTTTCACCGATGAGCAAAACGCCGAGGCGCTGAAGAAGGTTTGGCAAGCCGAGAAGGACGTCACCGAGGCTTATAATTCCGGGAAAATAAAAGCCGACGTCTACTCCGCCGCCATCCAAACGCTCACCGATGAAGCCTCGAAACACGGCGGCGTCATCAAAACGCAAGTCCTCCCTCCGGCCCGGGATATGGACGCGGTGTTGGCCGCGTGTCCTACGAAATTAAAAGACGCGGAACTCGGCTACCAAAACCTCGACGAGGCGATGGAAGGGACGGCCGACCAAATGGGCGTCTCCGTCGCCACGGTTCAAATGATGGTCTACGAATTGAACCGCCTCCAATTGGCCGCGATGGGAATTGTCCTCCCGGATCTCACCGTTCCTCCGGAACAAAAGACTCAAGTCGCTACGGATGTCGACGATTTTAAACACCTTTGGGACGGCTTTTTCAATGACGTCTCTTCGAAGTGGGGCGACACGATCAACGATTTCATTTCCGGCAATACGTCGATCGTCACGGCGTGGAACCGGTTATGGAAAAGCATGGGCGAAACGATCACCGATTTCATCGGGAAATACATCACCGAAAAACTCATCAAAGCCATCCAAGGAATCATCAAGCCGTCGAAGTCGGCAACCGGCGCGGCCTCCGAAGCGTTCTCTTCGATGGGCGAGACGATCGGCGGAGTCGCTTCCGGCGTAGGGTCCGTCATCACGACTCTCGCCGGAGCCGTGGGGACCGTCATTACGACCCTCGCCTCCGCGATTGGGACCGGGATTGTTACGATTGCCGAAGGAATCTCCGTCGCCATCGTTGCCCTTGCGGAAGGGATCGCCACGGCCGCTACGACCCTCGCCGCGGCCGCGCCCTCGCTCCTCATCGTTGGCGGTGTCGCCCTCGCTCTTTACGCCGGGTTCTCCGCTATCGGAGCGATCCTCTCGAGCGGAGGCGGAGGGGCCGGGGACGGGATGGGCCGCGTCGTCGAGCGGCAAGATGTTTTTTTGGCCGGATGGTCCTGGTGGTATTTAGATATGGCGCGGATGACCGATTATCTATGCGGGCGGGCCGATCGCCGTACCGATCAACTCGACAACCTCGCAAATGTCGTGGCCGGCGTGGGTGGGGAGATTTGCGGCCGCCTCGATGGGATTAATAATTCGATCAACAACGTTCCGGCCGCGGCAAAGGGCGGCATCGTTCCGTTGCCGACATTCGCGAAGGTGGGCGAGGTTCCGGAAGTCATCGTGCCGATGGATCAACTCGGCGGCCTCGCCTCGTCGATTGCCCGGACTCCGGGAGGCGTTGGCGGCGGATCGAAAACGGTGATTGAAAATACGGTCGAGGTCGGGATGAAGCCGGTTGTGATCGATAAAGGCGACCGGTGGTTCATTACGTTCATCCAAGACCATCTCAATCACGGCGGCCTCCGCGTTCCCGCGGCCGCGGTAGGAGGATAAGTCGATGGCGAAAATTCGTATGCTCACGGACAACCTCGCGAACGCGGCCGACACCGTCGTCACCGCCTCGTCCTCGGATTCGGAGTGGCCGATCGCCAACCTTCAAAACATTTGGCCGACCTACTACCACAAAACCTCGTCCCTCGGTGCGCCGGACTTTTGGGCGTGGGATCTCGGCTCCGCCCTCCCGGTTTCATATGTCGTGCTATGGAATCATAACATCCGCTCCGCCGCCACCGTCAAACTCCAAGCGGACGATTCGCCGGACTACGGGAGTTTGGTCGAAGACATCACGCTCGTCTATGGTACTCATCGCGATGCGACGAAGATCGTCTATCGATTTTCTTCTCCCGTCACGCTCCGGTATTGGCGAATTATTGCGACGGATGCCGGAAACCCGGACGGCTACCATCGCGCCGGCCACGCCTTCCTTGGCGTTCCTTTTCAACCTCGATATTCGTATGCCCGGAAAAGTGGCGCGGTGATCGATCCGTCGACGATTCTCCTCTCCGATGGCGGCCAACCCTCCGTCTACGAAAAGGACGCCTACGAAACCTTCACCTATGAATTTTCGGCCGCGACCCCTGCCGACCTCGCTACTCTCATCGCCTCGTTCAAGGTGTTGAAGAAGGGGCATCCGTTTTTCTTGATCGAGGATGATGCCGATCGTTTGAACACGATCCATTACGTTCGCCACATGGTGGATTTCAATTACGCGCCGATGGCCGGCCGCTATAAATCCTTCTCCCTCCCGGTCGAGGAATCGAGGTAGGGACCGATGGCTTTTGATCCG
Source organism: Candidatus Omnitrophota bacterium (assembly GCA_023227925.1). Taxonomy (GTDB): domain Bacteria; phylum Omnitrophota; class Gorgyraeia; order Gygaellales; family Profunditerraquicolaceae; genus JALOCE01. Next base: position 919 of record JALOCE010000051.1, on the reverse strand, counting down.
AACGGCCAACACGCGCACCTCATCGTTCTCCTTGAGATCGAAATCGGACGCCGCCTCGATCTCGAAACATGGACCCAAGCGGCGCACCCGAACCTTTCGACGTGGTACATCGTTCATCCCGAAGGCGAACCGTCGAAGGTCGAGGAGAACGGGGTGGAGATGACTGCGGCCGGATCGGTGGCGGAGGTGGAGGCGACGGAATCCTCATGGTATTTTGACGCCTCGACCTCCCGCCTCTACGTTCATGTCACAGGGGATGGAGAGCCGACGGACGGTTCCCCCTACCTCCAATCCTATCATTGGACGCGACACGCCAACGAGACGTTCGAGTTCATGAACCATTCCTACCGGCCCGACCTCGATGTCTCCGCGATGCCGGATATTTCCTCCGAAACCGGACAATATCACGAGGGCGGAACGGCCCAATCCTTCGGCTCCCTCGTCCTCCTTAACGGAGACGGCTATTACGATTCGCTCCTCGATCTCTACATTTGGGAGGCAAGGAGGTTTATAATCCGGATTGGGGAGCGGGATAAGGGAGACGCGAATTTTGAAATCATCTTCGACGGATGGACGGGATCGATCGATTGGACGGACGAGCGGATTGAGATCGGAACCGAAGATCTCCAAACCAACTTGCTCTAAGAGGTAAGCGAGGAGAGAAAGGGCGCGCGCGATGGCAACCCGGACGGCCGAAGATACGCATTGGTGGCTTGAGAACGCGCAAATCAAATTCCGTATCGGCGTCACCCTCACGTTCGATCAAATCCGCGTGGCCGATCTCACGTGGCGCAACGTGATGTACTTCTACCCCTATCTCACCTATGGCGACGTCGCGGTGCCGGTCACCCAAACGACCTTTTACTTGAACACGATCGGTAATTGGACGTTGACGGAGGGACCGGAACCTTCGCCTTCA
>JALOCE010000050.1 GCA_023227925.1 Candidatus Omnitrophota bacterium | reverse complement strand
ATCCTTGAGAAAGGTATTGAATAATAAATAGACAAGTGATATAGTAAAAATATGCTTTCAATATCAAATAAAAATCAAAGTTACAAACTAAAATTAAAAATTTTTAATTTTGTCCTGTCGTTTTGCATTTTGATATTTGGATCCTGGGCTTGCGTATACGCCCAGGATGCCGAAAAAGGAGAAGAGGCGATATTCGTAGCCAAGAAGGCGCTGGACGACGGTTTCTATGAAGTAAGCCTCGGGCTCCTCGAGCGTTTTTTAAAGACCTACCCTGATTCACCAAAGATCCCCGAAGCGAATTTATTGATCGGGCAATGCTATTTTCATCAGAATAAATTCCTGGACGCGCTTGGCAAATTCGAAGCGCTTTTGAATCAGCCTGCGGCCGGCGATATCAAAGATGCCTGCCTTTACTGGATCGCAGAGGTGCATTTTAAGGGCAATAGTTTCAGTAAAGCCGCGGAATATTACAGGATGGTCGTCGAGAGTTTCCCGAAATCTCCTTATGCCATTTCTGCCTACTATTCATTGGGCTGGTGCCTGTTCCAGGACGACAATTTTAACGATGCCCTGAGATATTTTAAGATCGTAGAAGAAAAATTCCCCAAGGAATCACAGGCGCAGGATTCCTCCTTCAAGATAATCGAGTGCCTCTATAATCTTAAAAGTTACATCGCATTAAAAGATAAGGTCAAGTTTTATCTTGATACCTACCCTAAAGACAAGAGCCGTATCCCTTACATTTATTTTTATCTGGCAGAAGCGGATTATTACCTGAATAATTTCCAGGAAGCGCTTGATGAGTACTCAAGTATTTTCCAGAATACTAGCGATGAAAAAATAATAGCCCTATCCCGCCTTGGCATGGGCTGGTGCTATTTGAAGCTGAAACGTTATAAAGAAGCCGAGGATACTTTTACGGAAGTAAAAAGCGATAATTTAGAGAAGGCAAGCCAGGGTATCCTTTTGTTGGCAAGGGCGATATTGATGTTTGAGACAAAAAGATTGAGTGAGGCAAGGGATATCTACGATCAGTTATTAAAGACGAATCCGGATCCGCTGACCATGATCCAGGCTTATGTCGGTAAGGCGGACGCATTGTATAGTATGGCCGAATACCCGCAGGCGATCAGTGTTTATAAAGAAGCCCAGGAAAAAATTGTTAAGGGGGTGACTCCCCAGGAACTCGTCGATAAAATACATTACGGCTTAAGCTGGGCTTTTTTAAAGGAAGGGGAATTTAAAGGAGCGATAGGCGAATTCCAGAAGATCGCCCAGAATACAGACGACAAGATCGTCAAGATCAGCGCCCTTTGCCAGATCGGAGATGCTTATCAGGATTCCGGAGATTACAAGAAGGCGCAGGAGGCCTATGATTCCATATTGAAGGATTACCCCGATACTTTATACAGCGACTATGTGCAGTATCAGTTGGGCTGCGCTATGCTTAAAAACTCTAACTATGACGGGGCGATCATGAGTTTCTCCAGCCTGAAAAGAAATTATCCTCAATCAAAACTTCTTGATGACGCAAGCTATGCGCTGGCTTTAGCTTATTTTCAACGGCAGGATTATAATTCAAGCAGGGAGAGCCTTGAGAAATTCCAGGAAGAATATAATGATAGTAATTTAAAGCCGCAGGCGCTTTATCTCCTGGGGACCAATCTCTATAACCTCGGCCGTTTTAACGAAGCCATAGAAGTATTCAAGGATATTATCAGGGCGTATAGCAGGGATACGGAACTGGTCCAGAAAGCCGAATACGAAATAGCCGATTGTTTTTATCAGATGGGGAATGAAAAGGAAGCGGTGGCCAGGTTCAAAATATTGCGTTCCAAATATCCCGACTCCAAACTTACCGCCGAAGTCATGTGGTGGCTGGGCGAATACTACTATAGGAAAAATGATCTAGAATTGGCAAGCCGCTATTTTTCTTCGCTTATACAGGATTTTCCGAAGAGCGCGTTGATTGCCGACGCCTATTATGCCCTGGGTTCAATACGTTCAGAAGAATCCAATTATCCTGACGCCGTAAATAACTTTAAGAAGGTAAAAGAGCTGGATAAGACAGATCTCGGCGGGACAGCGACTATTGCCATAGCCGATATATACGTAAAACAAAATAAGCTTGAGCTGGCCCTAGATACCTACCGCGATGCCGTTAAAAATTATCCCAACCTGCTCAGCCTGATCTATCCGAAAATCGCAGACCTCTATTATAAATTGGCTAATTATACGGATGCCTTGGATTTTTACCGCAAGAGCCTGGAGGTAGTACCTGTAAAGGAGATCGGCGAGATCCAATTTAAACTAGCCGATACCCTGCAGATGCAGGGCAAGAGCGAAGAAGCAATCGAAGAATATTTAAAAGTGACATACCTTTATTCGCAAGACAAAGGCCTGATGACAAAATCCCTGTTAAGGATAGCCGGCCTCTATGAAGATAAGGAAAATTTCAAGGAGGCATCCAGCATTTACCAGAAGATCATTTCTTCAGGGACTGAAGAAGCCAAGTACGCGCAGGAAAGATTAGACTGGATAAGGGCCCACGTAAAATAGGGGGAGTAAAATGGATTTATACAAAATGAATTTATGGCAGGTATTTTTAGCGGGCGGGCCGGTAATGTGGCCTATTCTTTTGTGCTCTATATTTGCCCTTGCGATAATAATAGCTAAATGGTGGCAATTAAACAAGGCGGAGATAAGTACCCAGGATTTTCTAAAAGGCATCCTGGATAAGATGAAACGCCACGAGATCAAAGAGGCATTGCAGATTTGCGATAACACCAAGAGCCCTATCGCAAACATCTTGAAAGCAGGGATCTTAAAATATGACCGTCCGCGGCCGCAGATTATAGAGGCGATCGAAGATGCCTCATTGTATGAGATACCCCGCCTGGAGAAGAACCTGACGGCTTTGGCGACTATCGCGCATATTTCTCCGCTTTTAGGGTTGCTGGGGACAGTCACCGGTATGGTGAGGTGTTTTCAGGCTATCCAGGCAAAAGCTACAAGTTTCCATCCTGTATCGCCGGGCGATCTGGCAGGCGGTATCTGGGAAGCGTTATTGACTACCGTAGCGGGCTTAATCGTGGCCATACCCACATTTGTATTTTATAACTATCTGGTCAGCCGTATAAACCATTTTATCCTGGAGATGGAGAAGGCTTCTACGGAATTAGTTAATTTCCTTACCGAGTAGAAAGAGGGAGAGGATGCGTTTTAAAGGTCGGATGGAGTTAGAGCACGGGCTTAAGCAGATAGATATAGCGCCTTTGATAGATACCGTATTCCTGCTATTGATATTCTTCATGCTTACTTCTAACTTTGTAATACAGCCGGCTATAAAAGTAAATTTACCAAAAGCAGTGACCAGCGAGATCGTACAATACGGAAATATAGAAATAACGGTGGATAGCGATAACGTTACTTATTTTAATGGCCAGGTAATAACTGCGCAGGAGTTGAAGAATCTGCTTAAGCAGGCATCCGGAAGGAATCAGACGATTTTGATCAAATCGGATAAGCGGGCTTCTTTAGGGAGAGTGATGGAGATCTGGGATGCAGCCAGGGATTTAAACGTAGCCCAGGTCAGTATCGCTACCAGCCAGGAATGACGAGCCCCATTTTTAACAAAGCCGTAATTTTTTCTGTTGTGGGGCATGTAACTATTTTTAGCCTTTTTAATTTTTCTTTCGGGCAGAGAGTCCCGAAGCTTGATTTTGCCAATATTTATTCATTGGGAGCGATTTTACAAAAAGCTGATCTAGCGAGTAACCGGGGGGATTTTAATGCCCCGAAAATTAAAAATAATTTTTTTGCTAAAGCCCAGGCCAGGGCTTTACTTAAAGCAGATAATACATATCCTGCCTTGACCGATTATTATTTGAAACCGCAGTTTGATATAATAGCCGGAGGGGCAGAAAAGGTGCCCCTGTCTATTCCGGCAGCATTGCCTGTCACTGCAAGGTCCAAAGAGTCTCCGCTCGTGTTCCATCCCCGTTTACCGGAGCATTTCCTGATTTTTTTTAATGACAGGCAGACAGTCCATATCGAGCTTATGTATAATGTAGTGCCGCGTTCCAAAACAAATATCATCACCCTGAAAAGAAAGATCTCTTCGGGAAATCTTGAAGCGGACCTTTTGAGTATGCGCTATATCGGGCATTATCTTTTTACGGAACAGAGCAAGTTCATGATGAATAAGTGGCAAACGGTAAAAATAGACCTTTCAGCGAAAAATGATTAGTATAGATTTCTACTCGGCAGTATCCCTGTACCTGGTTTTTATTCTCATTACAGTTTTAGCAATATGGTTATTTAAAAGGCAGGAGAAGGATAAGGACCTGTCTTTAGATCCCAGGTTTATCTGGTTTTGTGCTATATGCGCGTATACCTATATTAATACTAAAGAGGAAATAATGTCGGTCTGCCCGCGCTGCGGCAGCTATAACAAGAAAATCGCTTACCAGAAAAAAAGTAGTTGACCGGATAGAGGCTTGTATTTATAATGTAGTGGGTCGTATAAAAATATAACAAAAATGGAGGTAGAGTAATGATTACTGAAATAGGCATAGTTGCAGGTGATATATGGCACTTCTTGGATCAACACGGAGAGGTTACTCTTTCAGAGTTAATCCGTGGCATAGATAAGCCGCGTGACAATGTCCTGATGAGTTTAGGATGGCTTGCGCGTGAAGGCCATGTGATCTTACAGCAGGTCGATGCAGATTATAGGATAGCCTTGAGGAAGAATGCTTAAAACGAATAAGAAGGGCATAGCGCTATTCATGGTTTTAGCTACAATCTTAATCGTAGTTATCCTAAGCAACGTAATCCTGACTATTATCTCCAGCCAGAGCAGGCTTACGCATCATGAAATAAGCCGTATCCGGGCTTATTATGCCGCACAAGCCGGGTTAATTTATGCCATGGAAATGTTAAGGAATGGGCGTTGGGCATTTAGCAGCGGAAGTGACAGGTATTATTGCATGGCCCTGGTTTCTGGCGGTTCAGGAGTATGTATTGATGCTGTTACGCTTACCGATACCATACCTTACGATCTAGGTATTACGAATGAAGGAACTCTTAAAGTACAGGTTAGAATTCATGCAAATCCCAATCATCCTGCTCTTCCCCCCAACGGCATCATCCAATTAGATGCCAAAACAGACTACACCTACGGCAATCCATAATCTACAGTAATCTATTATAATCTAAGTAAGTCTATTATAAAGCAACATAATCTAATTTACTTTTATACCGACGGAGATTTTGCTTCGAGTAAGTCTAGGTAAGAATATATAAAAAAACACTTGACAAAAGTAATGTTTTATGTTTTAATTAACACCAATATAGTTTATTATAAAGAGGGTAATTTAAATGTCAAGACTTATAGACGTTGACGAATTAGCAGATTATCTAAGATTAAAAAAGCAAACCATTTATAACTGGCTATCTCAAGGGAAGATTTCCGGGATAAAAGTAGGGGGAGTCTGGAGATTTGACCGTAAGGAAGTAGACGCCTGGTTACGCACTAAGCGGCATTTATCCAAAGAAGCAAAAGCCGGAGAAAAATAATGAGTGCATTAGGTATATATTTTGGGCCCAGGGCAATTAATGTCGTAGAGACTAAAGGCAAGGGGCTTGTCAGCAATATACAGATTTTGCAGTCCGCAATCACCAGCGGGGAATTAGAAGAGAAGGTGCCTACTGAGGTAAAAATAGTCGCGCTTTTTAAGGATGAATTAAGGAAAAACAAGGTCCAGGTCAATGAGGCGAGCCTGGCTCTCTCAGGCAGGGATATGGTTATACGTACCTTTGAGATGCCGGTCATACCCCGCAGTGAATTATCCAGCGCAATAAGGTTTGAAGTAAAGAAATACATACCTTTCAAGATCGAAGACCTCATTACTGATTTCCAGGTGCAATTCGACAAGTTGAGCCGTAAGAACCTCGTGTTATTTGTCGGCATAAAGAAAGAAACGATGGATAAGTACCTTTCCATCTTTAACCAGTTGGATATCAAGGTCAAGTCAATAGAATATGCTGCTTTTAGCATTCTGCGGCTTTTAAAGCTTTCCGGACATAGCGATAGGGGTGTTATAAACGTTATCAGCGCGGACTTCAAGGAAGAAGACGAGGTCAATTTTACGGTCCTTGAGAATGGCTTTCCGTTATTCAGCCGCGATATAACTTTAAGCGGCGGCCCTGAAGAATTACGGGAGGTCAAAGAGCAGGATTCAGGGATGCTTCTGGAAAAATTAAAGACTGAGATCCGCGTATCCCTGGATTATTATCATCGTAAATTTCCTGCCAAGAAGATCGAAAAAGCGTTTTTTGTATCTTCGCAAGACAGCCGCGCCAACCTGGAAGGTTTTATCAAAGAGATGGGGTTGCCTATTCAATTCATAGAGCCGATGAGGTTCATAAACCGCTCTGGCACCTTCTCGTTAAGCCTGGTAAAAGGCTATAGTTCGTCCCTTTATAAGGTAATAAAAAGTGATTTAAAAATAAACCTGTTAACAGCAAAGGAAAAATTAAAATTTAAAGATACAAGCGCGCAGGCAGAAATTGCCGCTCCATTATTGACGGGTTTAAAGGTCTACCCCAAGGCGTTAGTAGGCGGCGCATTAATATGTATAGCGGCTTATTTATTCTCCCTTTACCGTATCTTGCCCTTAAGACAGGAATTGAATAGTATCATAGCCCAACGGACGCAGGTCCCTAATATAAACCCTAATATGCCTATTGATGAACTCTCCCGTTTGGATAGTGAATATCAGCAAAAAATAAGCAGCCTTGATGACCTGATGAAAGGCCAGACATACCTGACCAAGCTTCTGGAGATAATAGCGCGGGTTAAGCCGGAGGGTATATGGTTAAGGAATTTTTCCTTTGGTAAAGGGCAGGGTGGTGCCGGCAGGAAAGACCTGACATTAGACGGTATGGCCTATTTAACCGATAGCGATAAAGAATTTGCATTGGTAAATAAGTTCCTTGCCGGTTTAAAAGAGAATGCCGTTTTCAGCGCATATTTTAAAGAAATGAATATTGCATCGCTGGAGCGCAGGCCCTTTAGGAAAGTATCAGTGACTGTTTTTACGATAACTTGTCATTCGGTGAAATAAAAATAAGGAAGAGGAAGAGATATGGAATGGGAAGTTCCTATTAATAGGAATAAGAATAAGATCCTGAATATCATCGTGATTGTCATAGCCCTTTTTATTGCCAATAACATTTATAAGGCCAGCACTAAAACTTTTGATGCCGTGAAGGAAGTCAAAAATAAAGAATTAGAAAAGAATGCGCTTTTGGACAACATGGGCAAGTTAAACAAAAAGATCAACTCCTATAAAAATTTTCTTAATAAGAAAGATATATCTTTGGTGATAAATAATATCAGCGATATCGCCAAGGACTCCGGGGTGAAGATCGTTATGGTGAGGCCGGAGGAAGAACAGGCTTCCCTTATGTATGTCAAATATAGTTTTAATTTTGGGATCATCGTCAGCGATTATAAGGCCCTCGGGAGGTTTATCAGTAAATTGGAGAGTTCTTCTGATGTCTATATTGTTGATACTATTAATATATCTCCGGAATTCGCCTCGGAAGAGGGTAGCCTTAAAGGGTTGACCGTTAGTTTAAAAGTAAGCACTTTTTTATTTAAAGACAATAGATGGAAATAGCCAAAATAAATAAAAAGATGATCATGGGGATTTTTTTCTTGGCCGCGTTATTTTTGGCAATATTGCCGGATCAATTATGGGGCGAGCCGGCTCAAGAAAAACCAGGCGATAAGAAGAGTACGGAGATCCCCGATGAGGCAAAAATAGAAGATCGGTTCCCTGGCATAATAGTAAGGCCTAAAGCAGAATTCAAAGAGGAAGGATTGAGGGATCCTTTCAGGGATTATTTTGAAGAGGCAGCTACGTCTTCTTCCAGGCAGGCCGGAGAGGGAGCGCCCGGAGCCCCCCCGGAAGAAAAATTACCTCCTTTAAAAGTGCAAGGCATAATCTATGGAGGACGGCTCAGCCAGGCGATTATCAATGATAAGATTGTAAAGATAGGCGATAACATAGAAGGGGCGCAGGTTACCAATATCGAAAAAGATGGGGTAACGGTATTTTTCGGGCATAAATCATACAATATTTCTTCACCTGCTGCAGGTATATTAAAAGATCTTAATACAAAAACAAAGGAGGCTTCAAATGAGAAATAAATTTAGATTATCCGTATTTATCAGTATTTTTTTCCTTTGCCTCTTTCTCCCCAGGTCGGAAGCAGTCCAGGAGCCGGTAGCAAAAGATGTGCTGAAGGAACTGCCTTTTGCTAACCCCCAGACACTCATCTCTATGGATTTTCAGGATGCGAGCCTGAAGGATATATTGAAGATATTTTCTATTCAGTCAGGGCTGAACTTTATCGCCTCCGATGTGGTAAAGGACCGAAAATTCACTTTATATTTTGACGGAGTGCCGATAAAAGATGCTATGGATAAGATCTTTAAGGCCAATAATCTTTCTTATGAACTGGATAAGGAGTCGAATATTTTTATCGTTAATGACTTAGGCGCACCAGAGACGCAGACTATTACGAAGGTCTTTTATCTTAAATTCGCATCCGTGTCTAATTCTCCTATGCAATATGATAAGGAGAATGTAGATGTGCTTTCGAGTTTAGGGGAGAGTGGCGGCAGCAGCAGCGGCGGTAGCAGCAGCAGTAGTGGCGGCAGCAGCAGCGGCGGCGGCAACGCGATAGAAAAGGCGAGCATCTCCAAGATAGTAGAGAAGCTTCTTTCTGCTAAGGGCAACGTAGTTGAGGATTACCGTACCAATAGCCTTATTGTTACTGATGTCCCCAGCCACATAGTTGTTGTTGAACAGGTGATAAAATCTTTAGACTTGCCTCAACCCCAGGTAATGTTAGAGGTAGAGATGTTGGATGTCAGTAAGGATGCCACCGAAAAAATAGGATTAAAATTCAGCACTCCTCTTCTTACTGTGAATACTATCCTTCAGGGTGCAACCTGGGGCGCTAAATGGCCTGTGGGGTCTATATTAGGCGACACCTCAAAGAATTTTGTCAACGGCTCCTTTAAAGTCAATAGCGAGGCTGCCGGTAGCACTTACGGCGCTGCCAGTACTTACCAGCTGGTCCTGGATTTCTTAAAAACGCAGAGCAGTACGCGTTATCTAGCCAGGCCGCGCATACTCACTTTAAATAATGAAACTGCCGAGATCAGGATTGCTACTAATGAATCGATCGGCGTTATAAGTTCTATTACAGGCACGACCGGTAACCTTACTACGACTTCTTCCGCAGAGAGGTCAGAGACAGGCGTTCTTTTGAGAGTAACCCCGCAGGTCAATATGGATATAGGGGAGATTACTATGTTTATAGTCCCTGTTGTTTCTGAAGCTACAACTGGCAGCACTATTACGATAGCCGGCGCAGCTTATACTTACAGGGATCCGGAAGTGCGTTATACGAAATCTATGGTCAGGATTAAGGATGGCGATACCGTAGTTTTGGGGGGCTTGTTGCGCAGGAACTCTTCTGATACGAAAACTAAACTTCCTTTTCTTGGCGATATTCCATTGTTCGGCAAGCTTTTTACGCATGACTATAAAGATAAAGACAGGGAACGGGAATTGTTAGTTTTTATTACGCCTCATATTATTAAAGAAACTGGCGGAGTCCAGCTTGCTCAAGCAAAAAAAGGTGTCCTTCCGGAAAGAGAACAGAATACAACATCAATCGGTAGCCGTCAGGCGATAATAGACGCTAGTCTGAAAAATATTGAGAAGAAGAAAAAATAATGCCCCAGGAAAAGTATCTCAGATTAGGCGAGCTTCTTATCAAGGAAGGCCTTATCAATGCCGCTCAATTAGAGAAGGCGATAGTCTTACAGCGGCAGGAAGGCATCCGGCTGGGCGAAGCCCTCATTAAATTAGGTTTCATTAAAGAAGAGCAGATGGTGGCGATATTGGGCAAACAGCTCAATATCCCTTATTTTTCTTTGGGCACAGGCATGCTTAAGCCTGCTGCTGATCAGGGCCTGCAAAACCTCATCTCCCAGGATTTCGCATTAAAAAATTCAGTCTTGCCGCTTTCGCGTACTTTAAGATCGCTTACTGTAGCTATGAGCGATCCCCTTGACCTTATCCTTATCGATAACTTAAAAAAACTTACTGGTTGTGAGATCAATCCTGTGATTGCCACTAGGTCAGATATAGGCAAAACAATCGAAGAATTTTACGGGAGATCCAAGATGTTGGAGACCGCAGTAGAAGAGTCTTATAATATATCTACTGGCGAGACCGCTGCTGTAGAAGCAGGGCTTATGGACGAAGAGTTGAGCCTGGATAAACTTATCGCCCGTGCCGAAGAAGCGCCGGTGGTAAAATTAGTCGATCTTATTATCCGCCAGGCGATCAATGAACGCGCTTCAGACATACACCTTGAGCCGTTTAAAGAGAAAATATGCTTACGCTACCGCATAGACGGTAAGCTTTATGAGATTCCTCCTCCTGCAAAGCACCTGCATCTGCCGATCATTTCACGTATAAAGATATTGGCGAAATTAGATATTGCGGAAAAACGGCTTCCACAGGACGGCGCGATCTTAGTCAGGATCGATGAACGCCCTATAGATATCAGAGTTTCTATCATCCCGACCATATATGGCGAAAAGGGGGTCTTAAGGATCCTTGACCGCAGCAGCGTAGTTTTGGATCTTAATCAGATGGGTTTTGACCCCAAGCAATTGGAATTGATGCGCATTGCTATCAATGCGCCTTATGGATTGGTCTTTATGACCGGGCCGACAGGTAGCGGAAAGACGACCACATTATCTGCGATATTAAGCGAGATCAAGAGCCCGACGAAGAACATCATCACTATAGAAGATCCCGTTGAGTATAAAATAGAAGGCATTAATCAGGTGCAGGTAAAGCCTGAGATAGGCCTTACTTTTGCCAGCGCCCTGCGTAGTTTCTTAAGGCAGGATCCGGACATAATGCTTGTAGGAGAGGTAAGAGATCTAGAAACGGCGCAGATCTGCATCCGTTCAGCGCTAACCGGCCATCTGGTATTAAGCACATTGCATACCAATGATGCACCGACAGCTGTAACGCGGCTTATAGATATCGGCATAGAGCCTTTTATGGTAGCTCCTTCTTTGTTGTTGGTAGTCGCGCAGCGGCTCTTAAGAAAGCTGTGCCCGGAATGTAAACAGGCGTATGAGCCTGCGGCAGAACAATTGAGGAATATAAAACTAAAAACAGAATTACTTTATAAGCCAAAAGGCTGCCCTAAATGTAATCAGCTGGGTTATAGGGGGAGGACTTGTATAGCCGAGGTTATGGTAATAAATGAAGAGATGCAGCACTATATCAATCAGGGGGCATCTTTTCAGAAAATAAGGGAAGTAGCGCGTGCAAACGGCATGCAGACTCTCTATGAATCCGGCATAAAGAAAGCAGAAGCCGGGATCACTTCTCTTGAAGAAGCACTATCGGTCACTTTTGGAGCAGAATAAAGATGCCAAAGTTTTTTTATATAGTAAGGGATGCCAAGGGTAATAAGAACATGGGTTTTGAGGAAGCGACCAGCCCGGAAGAATTGACTGCCCGGTTACAGTCGAAAGGCCTGGTTATAGTCAATATTCTTTCTGATGTTAAGGAGGGTGATAAAGGATTAAAGAGCGAAAATCTAGGGGGAGGCGGTTTTAAACCGCGCCATTATCGCATTAGCGGGGATGATTTAGTGCTCTTCTGCAGGCATTTAGCTACGCTTTTAGGCGCAGGAGTCACGATCCTTAAAAGCTTAGATGTAATTTCAAAGCAGGTAGCCAGCCGCAGGCTCTACCAGGTTATAAAAGATTTAGAGAAGAACATGGAGGCGGGCTTGAGTTTCCATGAAGCAATGGCAAAGCATCCGTCTGTATTCTCGGATTTATGGGTGAATATAGTCGAAAGTGGCGAAGCCTCGGGAAGCCTGGCAGTAGTATTAAACCGCCTGGCCAGCTACCTGGAAAGAAACGCATCTTTCAGAAGAAAAATTATCTCCGCGCTTATTTATCCCTTGATTCTTCTGGCCGCCGGCACGGGCGCGCTTCTATTTTTGACTATTAAGATCATCCCTACTTTTGCCCAGCTTTTTGAAGGTTTTAAGATGAAACTCCCTTTTTTAACACTTGTGTTAATAAGGGTGAGTTTTTTTATCAGGAGTTATTTCCTTGTATTAGTAGGTATCGTCCTGATAGCATTATTTTTGTTGAAGAGGTATATTTCTACTCCCAATGGCCGTAGGAAATTCGAGAAGCTGAAATTTAACCTGCCGCTATTCGGCGATTTTTTCCGGGTGTTGATCATTGAAAGGTTCTCTTCGGAAATGTCCACGCTGGTCGAGAGTGGCGTGCCTATTCTTTATTCCCTGGAGATAACCGAGCATAGTGTGGATAATCTGATCATGGCCGACATCGTCCGCAAGATCAAAGAGGATGTGCGCGAAGGAAAATCCTTAAGCAGGGCGCTGGAGAGGTATGGTTTTTTTGACCCGATGGTCGTGCAGATGATAAGTATCGGCGAAGAGATCGGTGAGTTATCCAATATGTTCAAAAGGTTAAACGTATTCTATCAGGAATACGTAGAGACATTCCTGACGCGGTTTACTGCTTTGTTTGAACCGATTATGCTGCTTTTTATGGCAGTAGTCATCGGAACGATGGTCATCGGAATGTTTTTGCCGATATTCCAGATTGCTCAACTCGGTGGAGGATAAGTATTTAGTCCAACATGCAGGTTTTCCTTGACAAAATAAGTGCGCAATGGTATAAATAAAAAAAAGGAGGTGATACAAAAGTAAATTTTACTTACTTCCATTATTATATATACTAAGAAAAATTTTAAAATCATTATAAGTGAAAGGAGCAAATAAATGCAGAAAAAAGGTTTTACTTTATTGGAACTAGTCGTGGTAGTCATTATCTTAGGCATCCTGGCGACCTTAGGTTTTACCCAGTATACCA
>JALOCE010000064.1 GCA_023227925.1 Candidatus Omnitrophota bacterium | reverse complement strand
GCGCGCGGAGTACTCTCGTCACTCACGCTCGCGCGCGGAGTACTCTCGTCACTCACGCTCGCGCGCGGAGTACTCTCGTCACTCACGCTCGCGCGCGGAGTACTCTCGTCACTCACGCTCGCGCGCGGAGTACTCTCGTCACTCACGCAGGCGACGATATCATCTTGCGCGCTGCGTATGGCGGCGATAATTTCATCGATCGCCACGCCTCGCACAATGCCATCCGAAACGTGCCGCGCGCGTGAGAGCGTGTCAAGCGCGCGCTCGAAAACGAGATCCGCGATGGACGCGATAGAAATGCGCGCGAAACTAACCAGATCGTGCTCGTGCGCGGGCGATGTCGGCCACCCGAATTGCGCACTCACATCACACACGCCAATGAAATACTCTTCGCGCGCGATCATCGCCGGCGACGCGAGAGCGTAAATAACGCCATCCTCGACCGATAATTCTAGCCGCGCGATTTGATCCGCAATGTCGTCGATCCGCCGAGGATTGCGCGGCTGCTGTTGCCGGCACGCGCGCGCAGACGCGTTTTCTTCGCAGAATTCGACGCTCTGCTGGTTCAATAGCTGGCAGCGCGCCAATTCGGAAATGCGAGGTACGCTGGTGGTATCGCTCGCGCGATCGGGTGTCTCCGGGTCCCGCATATTATATTAGTGCGCGCGCGGTATATTTGATTGGATTGGGGGGGCCTGCGGTGCGCGCGCAGCAATCCATATTTTTGCGCGCGTACCATATAATTACCGATGGAAACGCGGACTATCATCGCGATCGTTGTTGCGATCGTTATCGCGATCATCGCAATCGCAACCGCATACTTTTTGCGATCGCAAGCACAGCTAGCATCGAGGAAGGCCAAGGATGGGATGCCCATCGTTATCGATCATGAGGAGCAGGTCATCGTGAATAGTTCGGATGGGCTCGCGTTCATTCGCTCGCGATTTTCGGGGGTCAGCGCGGACGCGCTCGCGCAGTGGAGCGCGTATACCGCGAATACACCGGAGCGCGGCGCTTTATTCGTGATTCGCTTCGGCGAATTCGTGTTCGCGCGCGGATTCTTGATGAGCCCGGGCACGCGCGATGGCGTTTTCTTATTCGTCGCGGTCGGCGATCCGGCGCGTTTGGGTGGGCGCGAGTATATTCTCGGGTTCGCGGGCGCGCCGGTGACGCATGGCGATTCATTCGCGCGCCTGTGTTATTTATTCACCAAAGACGCGAAAAGCGTGGTGGTGGCGCAAGACCAAGGCATGGGAGTGATGTGGACGACGCAAACGGCGGCGTATCCGCTGCCCGGGAATGCGATTATGCGCGCGGAGCATATTGTCGTTGAGACGATCATCGATCTCGACGTCGCGCGATCGCTGAACGCGGCGGCACCACCCGGGAAGCGCCGCGTTTCGCTGGAAGAATTTATGTCGAAACCGGTGTCGCCATACGATATTAAAATGCCCGATACACACGCCGATCTCGTATCATGCGACCTGCAGAACGCGTTCGGGCCGCGCATACCGGCGGCGCTCGTCCCGTTTCGGAGCATGAGTAACGCTTTCTTCGCGGGGCGCGTGCGCGATGACGGCACTCCATCGGGCGAGATCGGCGCGGTTGTGATTCATGATGACGGCGCGGGCGCGCGCGTTTACGTTATCGCGGGCGGCGGCGATCTTCTGGCGAACAACACAACGCATCCGCGTCAAGTAAAACCATACCCGGACAGCGTGCTCTGGTCGATACTTCCGCCGACGGTCGTTGCGCAACGATTGGGCACAATACCAACGCAAGCGGAATTCGACGCGCGAATGAGCGCGCAGGCCGCGGAAAATGACGCGAAAATGGTCAAGGAGGCGTCATACGGCGCCGGCGAAGCAATACCCATCGCGACCACCGCGGAATCATTTGTGCGCCCGCGCACGACGCCAGCGATCCGCATGTATCGCTCATAAGCGCGCGTGCGCGTATTCGCTCGCGAAAAAAAAAATGAACGCGCGAGAGTGTTTTTTTTGCGCGCGCGAGAGTGCTTTTGCGCCCTTTTTTTCGCGCATATGCGCTCGTGCGTATCTTATTTCGTCGCGCTCGGAGCGTTTCCTTTCGCATCGGACGCGCCGCCGGCGACGTTCGTGCCCTCCGCATAGAAGAACGATTGCCGCAAATCGACCGGAATACCGTCCGCGTCGAGAGTAGGCGCGAGGACACGCATCGCGAGCGCGCCATCGGGCGTTTCCGCCTCCGCGCGCACTTGCTCGGCGGCGACGAGTTGCTCACGTTCCTCGCGCGAGAGCGATGGTTTCTTGCCGAATTTCGATATGATTCCGCGCGCGCCGATATAGCGCTCGAGCCCGGGCGCGTCGTCGGGTCCGGTCTCGCGTATATTCTTGCGCTTCGCGTCCACGATCTTCTTTTTCGTGAGGTCCTTGCCGATCTGATGGTCGCGCGCGACCTGCTCCATCATGACGCGCAGAACCTCGGTATGGCGATTGTAAAAATCGACGGCGTCGCGGTTCTCGCGAAACGGCCCGAGCACGGTCACGCCGCCATTCTCGATGATTTTGGGATCTGCGCGGAACTCCGCCTCATGCACGCGCACATATTCCTTCGCGCGATCGAGGTTCTCGAATGTATCATAGTAAATAATCACGTTCTCGATGCCCGGCGGCGATCGATAGATCGTGTCCGTTAGGAGGCGCAGGACCTCATAATGCGAATCGATATAGCGCCCGAAATGGTAGAAAACATCCGCCGGCGGCGCGATTTCGAGCGCGTGGCGCACATCGAGCGCGGAACTTTCGGCGGCATACGGCCCGAGAATATCGGCGGCGCTATCAATGCGCGCGCGGCACGTTTGGAGTAATTGGCGCGCGTCCTCGAGCTGCGCGGGCGCTGGCGCGGGCGCGTTCATTTGCTCGCTGATCACGCGATATCCGAGCGCGAGATTTGCCGACGCGGTATGCGC
Source organism: Candidatus Omnitrophota bacterium (assembly GCA_023227925.1). Classification (GTDB taxonomy): domain Bacteria; phylum Omnitrophota; class Gorgyraeia; order Gygaellales; family Profunditerraquicolaceae; genus JALOCE01. The sequence continues at coordinate 7,785 of JALOCE010000064.1, read as the reverse complement.
GGCGCGATAGACTATTTTCGCGGCTTCTAGTGTCGCGAGTTCCATATCGCGCGCCGCGCGCGATACTCCACGCTCCTGCGCGAGTGGTGATTCTGGCGCGGCAGCGGTCTTATATCGCGCGATTTCGTTGCGCAATATCGCGGTTGATTCCGCGAACGCTTCGCGCGTGATCGCGAGATCGGGGGCGACGCCGGTCGCGGCGGCGCCAGTTGTAGCGACGCCAGTTGTAGCGACGTTAGTCGCAACGCTCGCCTCTGCTGGCGCGGCAGACTCCGCGGCGTCGCGCGCGCGATCTTCGGTCGCGCCCGTAATAATCGCGAGCGCGTCGATCGGTAATTCCGCGGGTGCGCGCCGCACGTGCTTATCCGGGTTAAATAGGAATATGGAATCGAGGAACGCGCGGATCGAGCTCTTATGCGCGGTGCGATAATCGCGCGCGTGCGTGGCGCATTCTTCACGAAGCGCGTCGCGGCGCACTTGGTCGGTGGTGTCATTAATGCGTACCGCATATGATTCCTCCATCGCGACGACGAAATCCGGGACGTATTCCTCGAGACGCCGATAAATGAATCCGATCATCGCGGTCGTCATGAACTGGCGCGCGCTCGCGTCCTTCATGTTGACGATCGACGCGACCATATATGATTTTTGCTCGGGCGCGAATGTGCCGATGGGGTTAATGCGCTGTTTTAGCTCGATAATATCCTCGTCGTCCATATCGGCGATGGAATCGGGGTTATCGATCATGCGTTTCATGATATCGCGCAATTCGCCGTCCGTCTTCGGCGCGCGGAGCGCTGGCGCGGATGCGCCTTCGCGGAGCGCTGGCGCTGGCGCAGGTGTTGTTGATGATGATGCCATACTCGCGATCTCGTTATATGATAACGCCGCAACTGATATAAATAGAAATGCCGAGAACGAGCGCGCGCCGAATTGCGACGAGCGAGGGGTCCGCGCGATCCCCCGCGAATGAGATGACGGTGCGCTCTTATGATCGCTGCATGCGCGATAGATTCGATGAGGCGCGCGGCGCCGCGCATATTCTGAGCGAAATCGCGAGCGATGGTGAGGTTGCGCGCGCACGCGCGCTAATCACAGCGTGTTTTGGTCGCGATATATTCGCGGAATTGCGCGGCAGCGCCGATGATGCGCACGCGCGCATCGGAGCACTCACGCAGCAATATGATATGATCGTGGTCGCGCATATCGCCAGCGGCGCAGCTGATGCGGGCGCGAGTGAGTCCGAGCAATACTTTGCGACGATGTCATGCGAGGGCGTGGATTCGTATTTATGGAACATATGCGCGCGCATGCATGCGCGCGTTGAGCAAATCGCCGAAATTATCACCGCGATCGAAGATGTGCGCGAGAATGGCGCGCGCGATGATTCACTCGCGGATACCATGGAGACGTATTGGCTGCCGTCAGTGCGCTTTTCGCGGGTCGCGCGCGCCTCCGCAAGCGCGAAAAAAACACTGGCGCGCGCAATCCCTTCGGGATATAGTCCGCGATCCGCGCAGCGAACGAATGATGGGTGCACGGCGCAGTTTATGTCGTCGCGCTGGATCGCGCGCGTTTTGGCGAATAATGATGTTGGCACGAGCAGCGAGCGCGCGGATGAAATCTCGCTTTTGCGCCGCAAATTACGTTGCGCGGACGAACGCGCGGTGCGCGCGATGACGTGGGCGCGCCCTATTTGCCATCGGGGCGCGGACGCGTTGCGTTGCGAGGCGTGCAGCGCGCGCGTGCGAATATTGCAAGACATGAGTGAGGCGGTGTGCGATCGATGCGGGCGCATCGCGTTAATCTTGAATCCGGACGCGGATACTGACGATGCGGCGGACGCTATCGCAACATCCGCGGGCGCGATTGATACGGCGGGAAGCGCGCGCGTGAGCACGAATACTGTTGGCGGCGCGCGTTCGCGTCGCGGTGGCGGCGGATACAATTACGCGCGGCATCTGAAAATGTGGCTGGATCGCCTGCAGGCCATAGAACCGCACGAATTTGATCCGCGCGATATCGCGCGCGTGCGCGCGAGCGTCGTTTCCGAGGTCGCGCGCGAGGATCTGATTAATTGGCGCGCGCTGCGCTGCGATGATATCGCGCGCCACCTGGATTTATGCGGGCTCTCGCATTTGGGCGATCATATCCCGAAGATTCTCAAAGAGCTCGGCGGGCGTGCGCCGCCCATTCTCGATTACGATTCGGAGCAGATTATCGTGCGCGATTTTATGCATATCATGTCGGTCTACGCGCAGCTGTTCCGCGAGCCGGGGAATAAGCCTTATTACGCGTTTTTTATCGCGAAAATCATCAAGCGGCGGTTCCGCGCGGACGCCGAGGTATTCCGCATGCTGCAATACGTCTCGCGCCAAGGCCACGACACGGTCAATAAAAACGATCGCATTTACCAGCAGATATGCGACGCCGCGCCCGCGCAATATGATCTCGTTTTCGAACCCGAGGTTGATTGATCGCGCGCGCGATCAATGCACGCCGCCGCAATATAAAATATAGCGTAATCATTCGCGCGCGCCCATGGAAGATCGCTCGCGATTTCCGCCATCAGGCGTTGCAGAAATAAATCGCGTGCTCGGGCACGCTTCGAATCCGACGGCGATGATGCACCGGACGGGTGCCGAGGGATCCGCGGTCGGCGGCGTTAATCCGACGAAAATCACATGCGACGATCTATTCGTGCGTAATCGCTTCACATTCCACGGCGCGATGATGTCGCGCATCGTCGCGCTCAATGGCGACGCCGCAGATACAGGAATTCGCTTCGCAAATGGCGGCGCCGGCAGCGGGTTTTATAGCCCGGCGCCAGATCGCATCGGGGTCGCGATAGGAGGCGCGCCCGTTGCTTATTTCGCGCCTGATGGCCTCGGCGCGACGAATATATTCAGCCCGACAGGAACGATAGATTTCGGCGGCGCGACGCTCACGGGAATCGGCGGTATAACCGCGAATCCGCGCGCGTATGAGGTCGTCGGCGAGCACGTCGCGACTGCGGGACTCGCGCCGGCGACCATTCTTTCGATACCGGTTCAGCCGACCGCGGGAATGTCGGGTGCCTGGGAATTCGTTGCGAAGGTAATTTATATCCTTGCGGGCAGCGGCGGCGCAATCAGCGGCGCGTATAGCGCGCGCATACGCGCGTGGCGCTCGGGCGAAGCGATGCCCGGAGTGAGCGCGCGATATGATGAAACGCAATATGAGGACGCGGGGCTTATTGGCTGCGCGATCGATTTTGTGAGCGCAGCGGGCGCCGTTAATATTCGCGCGACTGGGATCGACGGCGAAAGCGTCGTATGGCAGGCGAAGGTGAGCGCGGTAAAAGTGGAAATAATGGGTGCGTGAGCGCGTGAGCGCGTGAATTCGCGCGCCAGCGCGCTTGCGCGTTACATTATTTTTTGCGCGCGAATTGTGCCGCGCGCGCAATATACCCCTCGCAATGGTCGAAGTATTTAAGTCACCGCTCAATCTCGCCAAGGATACCGAGCTCGCGCGCGCAGATGTTGTGCCGCTGCGCGCAACGTCGGATCCCGTGCCCGTGCCCGCGAACTCGAGCGTTCACGTGCGGATCGCGTTCGAGCGCGCGTTTGAGCGCGCGCCGTTTGTGATGTATTCCATCGTCTGCCGCGATAAATTATTCGATCTGGTGCATTACATATGCGATATGGGCGCCAAATCGTTCGACGTATGCATCGAGAACCACAACGAGGCGCCGCGCGAGATCACGATTATGTATGAGGCGAGCGCGAAATGAGCAGACGCGGAGCGCGCAAACGCGAAGTGCGCGACGGTGCGCCTCGTCGCGGGGCGCGCGCGAATAATATGCGCGCGATTATTTTTTGCGTCCAATATAAATAATCGCCGCGGATGAGCAAGCAGATAGTGGAGACGTTCGAGAGCGGGGGCAACCAGCGCGCGATAGGAACGGTCAGTGGTCGCGATTTATCCGCGATGAAGCGCCAACTCGGCGAGTTTGAGCGCACGCTCACGATGTGCGCGCGCGAATTGGCTGCGCGGGCGAAAGCGAGCGCGCCGATCGCGCCCGCGGAAGAGATTGTTGACGCGCGATCAAGCGCGCCGCGCATAATCCAGGGAATTCCATGCCCACCCGCGGTCGAGAGAATGTATCCCGCAATATCCATCGAAGATCTCGCGCCCGCGACTGCCGCGACGGTCACCGCGAATGCGTGCGCGCACGCTGCGAAACCATTACCAACGCCTGATGCGTCGTCGCCGGCGCCGCCCGCGGGATTCGCGGACGATGCTGAGAGCGTTATTAAAATGCTATCCTCGATCATGTCGCAGATGATGGTTGTATTCGGTCCGCACGCTGCTGTGAGCGCGGAATCTGCCGACGCGTCAGCACCGCTCGTGCCCGCAGCGAATCACGCGAGTGATGGTAATACTCCGCGCGCGAGTGCGATTAGCGAATCGCGCCCATCGAATCCCGCGATTGCTGAATTACTCGCATCTGGATCGCCCGCGGGAACGCCGCCAGCATCGCCAATTCTCGCGCGCAAGCCAATATTCTCGCGCACGTTGCCGGATCTGCCGCAGATCGTGATCGGGAAGGGCGCGAAGAAATCGCGGAGTCATAAAAAAGACAGCGCGAGCGTGAGCGCGCGCGCGTCCCAAGAATATTGTTCCTCGCCAGAATCTGAGCCGCGCGGAACGCCAAGCGCGCCGTCTTCACCCGGTGCCGCGACTCCATCCGCACCGCCCGCGTCACCATCACTATGCGCGGCGATCGCGAAATCATCCTCGCTTCCATCGTTCACGCAATTCGCGCCCCCATCGGACGAAGCGATTCGCGTCGCGCATGACGCGCTGGACACCATGATAAAGCGCGCGAGCGCGCGCGATGATGCCGCGGGAAATGGCGTCGCGCCCGCGAAACCGATCGAATTGGTGGTCGCGACCGAGGATGAATTATATTGCGTGCGGCGTTTCCGCGCGATGGTCGCCGAGAAGCAGGGTGCGCTGACAAAAAACTTCATTCAGCGATTCGACAAGCTGTGCAAGAAAAGCTAAAGCGCGCGATCGCGCGGCTGCGGGGCGGCGGGATTATCCGCAGTGGCGCAGTATCGTGGCTGGAAATCGTCCAGGTCGTTTTATCGGTGTTGGCTATTATTGCGCAGCTCATCGTGTTCGTCGTGTGACGGACGATGGGAACCGCGCTCCCATGTACTATTTTTTTCGCGATCGCTCCGCGCAATAGTCGCGCATAATAGTCGCGCGCAATGGTCGCGAGAATAAATCGCGCTGCGTAATGATCGCGTACAGGCCGCAAACGCAGCGCAGGGGGTCGCGCCGATGCGATTCGCGCGCATATTGTGGCGCGCAGCGCACGCGCGGATATTATTTTTTATAGATTATTTCGCGCGCGCATATATACGAATATAGTTTACGCTTCCAGCGCCAACTACGATCACGCAACATGTCTGCCGGCGGAGTTTTCAAGCTGCTTGCGAGCGACGGGCGCTCGGACCGCATGATTCATGCGACCGATCTCCTCAACGCGCGCATACGCGATATTATGTGCGCGCGCAAATCCATGAATATGCCCGACGTAACGCCCACCCTCGCCGATATCGAGAAGACGCATATCCTGTTCATCAACTCGCATTATAAACCATTCGCCGCGATCGCGTACGAATATAATAAGGTACGCGCGCAATCTGGCACCGTAACGTGGGGCGGGCAGGTTCTTTTCTCGATCCCCGCGTACGGCGAGTTTTTCAGCGATATGGTCGCGCGCATTTCTCTCGGCGCGGTCGCGTGCACGCAATCCGTTGTGCCGCCATTCCCGACCGCGATTACCGCGGTGCCATCGCTAATCCCGATCGCGGGCACGCAAAAAAGCATCGCGAACGCTACGCCGCTCGCGAATCAATGCACAATATACACGCAAGAATACGTTGACGCGAGCGGTGCGCGCGTCGTTCCCGGCACGCCGACTGCGAATTTCGTGCGCTACTGCGAATACCCGGGCGAAATGCTTTTCAAGGAGGTGAAATTCGAGATCAACGGCAACCCGCTCGATACATACACGCGCGAGGCGACGATGTTCTACCGCAAATTCTGGATCCTGCACGATAAGGAGGTCGGATGGAAGCGCCTCGTCGGGCAAGAAGTGCCGGTCGAGGGATTCACGAGCGCGTCCGCCATCGCGGGCGCGAACGCGTTCACCGCGCCGATTGCGGGCCTCGCCGATATGACGGGCGCAGAAGTTGGTCCCGCGGACGCGACGATCACCGCGCGCAAGCTGATTCAGGTCGTATCGGGGCCGCAAACGCCGAAAGCGATGCAGCCGCCGCTTGATCTGTGGATTCCGCTGCTGTTCTGGTTCAATAAGGACATCCGCCTCGCAATTCCGTCGGTCTCGATCCCATACGGGCAGCGATTCATTACCGTCACAATCGAGGCGCAGGATAACGTCGTTTATCGCGCGCCCGGGAATCTATTCCTCAAGCTCACGACCGAGGTCCTCACGGACAGCGCGGGCGTGGGAACGGGAACCGAAGCCGCGGTCGGCGTTCTCAACGTCGCGCGCCAAGTGAATTTCGAGCCCGTTCTCGTCGCCGGCTCGGTTATTAATCCCGCGCAGACGCTATTCGCGGAGCTGTACGTCAATAATATCTTCGTCAATCCGGAGATCCACGATATATACATCCGCCGCGTCGGATTCACGCTCGTGCGCGTCCATCGCCTCCAGAAACAGCAGGTCACCGTGTCGAACGATAACGTGCTGCTCTCGCAACTGAAATGGCCGACGGAGCTGATTTACGTGGGCATGCTGCCGAGCTATAATATTGACGCGACCAACCCGAATAAATATCGCGATTGGCATAATCTCACGCGCGTAAATGACGAGGTTATGTATCAGACCGCGCGCTCAACGGGCACCGTCGGGACGGATCTCGCGGAGGCGTGGAACGCAGCGGCGAACGTTGTTTCTTTCTCGCACGTCGAGACGTCGGAGCAGCTCACGGTGCCGGTTTACGCGCAGACGATCGATACGCTCAAAGTCACGGTCCAAGGTAATGATATTATCGATACAAGCACGGCGCCGTTTTTCCGCGATTACACGCCGTGGTATTACGGGCAGAATATCATGCGTACGCCTATCGATCTCGGCGCGCTGCTGATTAATTTCTGCGTATATCCGGGACTGTATCAGCCATCAGGTCACATCAATATTTCGCGCGCGCGCGAGTTTTACGTCAACTATACCTCGTCGTATTGCTCACCGGCGAATCCATGCGAATTCGTCGCGCTCGGCATCGCGCTCAATTTCCTGTTGATTAGCGACGGAAGCGCGGTTCTGCGATTCACCAGCTGAGGCGCAGGCGAAATAGCACCCGCGCGGGGGGCGCCAACGCAAATGCGGGGGCGCCAACGCGAATGCGGGCGCCACCCGACCTCTCCCCTCTCTATTTTTTTGAATGCGCGCCACGCGCAATATACTTTCGCGACGCGATGGAGCAACCTCGGCGAAATATTGCGGGCGCGCGATCGCGAAAGCGACGCGTGAGTGATGGCAATACTCCGCGCGCGAGCGTGAGTGATGGTAATACTCCGCGCGCGAGCGTGAGTGATGGCAATACTCCGCGCGCGAGCGTGAGTGATGGCAATACTCCGCGCGCGAGTGATGGCAATACTCCGCGCGCGAGTGATGGCGCCGATGATTTCCCATACAAGCGCCTGCGCCCCGAGATGGCGCGCGAGATTGAGACGCGATTCCGCGCGCTCGCGGGATATCGCCCC
>JALOCE010000188.1 GCA_023227925.1 Candidatus Omnitrophota bacterium | reverse complement strand
TAGTCTCTCCGGAAGAGATCAAAAAGGCGATCACGGATAAGACTATTCTTATCAGCGTAATGCATGCGAATAATGAGATCGGCGCAATCCAACCTATTGCCGAGATCGGTAAAATTGCCAGGGACAAGGGGATTTATCTCCATACTGATGCAGTGCAAACCGTAGGGCATATCCCCGTCAATGTAGATGAGCTAAAGGTTGATTTACTATCGCTCTCCGCGCATAAATTTTATGGCCCTAAAGGCGTAGGCGCTTTGTATGTCAGGCGCGGCACACGCATAGAGAGATTCCTGCACGGCGGAGACCAGGAGAGGGGCAGGCGCGCATCTACGTATAATACGACCGGTATTGTGGGGTTGGGCAAAGCGATCGAACTATGCCAGCAGAATTTAAAGCAAGAGCTGGATTTCCAAAAAGGCTTACGCGACAAGTTGATCAGAGAGCTTCCGAATAGAATAACAGAAATTTTTCTTAACGGGCATCCTACTCAAAGGCTTCCCAATAACGTTAATTTTTCTATCAAGTATATCGAAGGCGAATCCATGCTGCTTAATCTGGATATGTTAGGCATTGCCTGTTCTACCGGCTCTGCCTGTACTTCCACGTCTTTAGAGCCGTCGCACGTATTGTTAGCCATAGGCTTATCGCCTGAGATCGCCCATGGCTCATTGAGAATAACTTTAGGCAGGTGGACAAAAGAAGATGAGATCGATTACCTATTAGATAGCCTTCCGAAAATTGTGGAAAAATTACGCGCTATGTCCCCTCTTTACGATAAAAAATAATGATACGGGATAAGATCCTAGATTTTTTAAAGAAAAAAGAAGATTACATCTCCGGTGATTCTATAAGCCACCGTTTAGGGGTAAGCCGGCAGGCCCTGTGGAAGCACATCCAGGAACTAAAAAATATGGGCTATGATATCGTTGCCGTGCCGCATCTGGGATACCGGCTCGTATCGAGCGCAGACAGGCTCTTTGATTTTGAAGTCGCCCGGGACCTGGATACCGGATTTATCGGTAAAAAAATATATTATTTCGATAGTGTAGCCTCAACGGTGGATGTGGCGATGCAGTTAGGTATGCAAGGCGCGCCTGAAGGTACTCTGGTTTTAGCGGAATCACAGACCAAGGGAAAGGGCAGGCTTGGGAGGATCTGGTTTTCTCCCAAATATAAAGGCATCTATCCGTCATTAATATTGAGGCCGAAGATATTGCCGGCGCAGGCGTCGCTCTTGACTTTACTTGCCGCAGTAAGTATCTGCGAGGCGATAAGAGACTCAACCGGTTTAGATGCGCAGATAAAATGGCCAAATGATATTTTGATGCACCATAAGAAGTTAGGCGGGATCCTGACCGAGCTGAGCGCTGAGATGGACGAAATCAATTTTGTGGTTATAGGCTTCGGGTTAAACGTCAATAACGATAAAAAAACACTTTTAAGCGGCGCCACCTCTTTAAAAGAACAAAAGAAAGAAAATATAAACCGCATAAGCTTATTGCAGGAGGTACTGCGTAAAATAGAAATTAATTATCTGCTCTTTCAAAAAAAAGGGCCGGAACCTGTTATTAGTAAATGGCGCGATTACGGCATCACCTTAGGCAGGAGGGTAAAGGTCTATTGCCATAAAGAACACATCGAAGGAGAAGCCGTAGACATCGATATAGACGGAGGGCTCCTGATCAGAAAAGATTCTGGCGTCACCAAAAAAGTTATGGCCGGAGACGTGGTGCATTGCAGGTAATGTAAACCAAAAGTATATTTCTAGTTGACATTTATCCCCGCTTATCTATAATAATTTTATGCTAAAAATAGATAGGCGGGGTTTAGTTTTTATAATCGTTAATATTTTTTCCTGTTCCGCAACAGCATTCTCTGCCGGTAACCCGTCCCTTGATCTAGAGAAAATAGTTGTGTCTAAAGCGGATAGCCATGTTTTCAATTCATATTCTCTAAAAGATAGCGATCTAAAAGCGTCACCCTTTAATTCTCCCATTGAAGCATTGAACTTATCTTGCGTAGACTTGCAGGGCAGGGCCCCTAAAGACGGCATACAGACGGATTTTTCTCTGCGGGGTTCAAATTTTCAAGGGGTTTTGATGCTTATCGACGGGCAGCGGATCAATGACCCGCAGACCGGGCATTTCAATTCCGACATACCCATAACAAGCGAAGATATCGAAAAAATCGAGGTCCTTCCCGGGATAGGTTCTTCTCTATTCGGCCCTGATGCTATCGGCGGGGCAATAGATATTATCAGGAAAAAACCAAAAGAGAGAAAGATAATTTTAGAGGCAGGTTACGGCCAATATAAAACATGGGGGGGGCTCTTAAGTGTTACGGAAAAAATAGACGATCTTGGATTAAGGCTCTCTTTGGAGAATCGGGAGTCCAATGGCTTCCATGAAGACACGGATTTTAAAAAGTTTACCGCCAGCTTAAGTTCTTCCCTGGATATCCCGGATGGTGAATTTAATTTTGACTTAGGTTATCAAGAGAAAGAAT
>JALOCE010000189.1 GCA_023227925.1 Candidatus Omnitrophota bacterium | reverse complement strand
AAGAGTTTTTAGGCACTGTCCTGGATTTAAGTGGCGCGTCTTCTTTAGTTTATCGCCCGCTAAGAGAAAAAAATATTGCAGTAGCCAAGCCGGATTTTTTATTTGAGAACAGGATCGGTTTAGGGGTAGTCTTTACTTTGAGCATTGAATATTGCCGATGGGCGACGGATATTACCCAGGGTAAGCCTCATGCCCAGGGAGCAAGATCTTTAAAAAAGTTATTCCGGCAGGTACAGGGGATACAAACGCCCGACCTGGCTGGCGAAGGCAGGGAGGATTTTATTTTTGCGCCTGTTTTAGACATATTCGATCAGCTTCTCTTTGGATATGTCCGGGATAAACTTAAAATACCTTCCTGGTGGTATTATCCCGGGAAAAAATCTTGTGCTTTCGCCTTAACTTTTGACGAAGATTGGTTCGGGGAAAGAGCGGAGAAGTTTCCGCTTCCGGGGATCCCCGCTACCTGGTTTCTTACAGACGATTCTAATATCGATACGCGTTCTTTACATTCGATGCAGGAGGATGGAAAATCCTTTCAAATGCATTGGAATCGTTTTATAATCCATCTGAACAGGTTCGGTTGGCGTTTTTGTTTCAGGGATATTAAAGAACAGGTGCATAGGATATCGCAAAAGATATCCAATAAACCTGTTGCCTGCCGGATACATTACTTGAGATGGGATGCGCATTACGATAACCTTTTTTTTGTAATGAAGGAAGCGGGTATTAATTTAGACAGTTCTTTTGGCCCGGGCAGGGGCCAGCACGGTTACCGTTTTGCGACAGGTTATCCGTATCTTGTGAGCGATAAGAGGGGCCGGCCTATAGGCATTGAAGAAATACCCTTTCAGATCCATCAGCCGCAGGGAGGCGCCTCTGTGGAAGAGGTTTTAAGGTTATTGGAAGAAGCCAAGCGCGATTATCATACTCTTTTGGTGGGGTTATTCCATCCTTATGATTGCCTGCCAGGCAGGCAAAGTTATGAATCATATACGAAATTACTGGAACTCCTGGACGATGAATCTGTCTGGTGCACTGATATCGAAAATTTATCTGTTTACTGGAATAAACGCAGGGAAAGGGTGATCACCAGTGTTTTTAAAGAACGGGAATTAGTAGTCAGGATATCCGGTTTGCCCGAAAAACAGATGACCCTCCGGCTGCCGGACGGGGAGAATATCGAACGTATCATTGTTAATAAAAAGGAAATACCCGTTACCGACAAGATAATTTTGGATAATGGAGAACAGAGCTTGATAGTCAAGTATCGGAATCAGCAGTAAGAAAACAAAACGTTGGCCTATATGCAGAAATTACGATTCGGGATTATTGGATGCGGGAAGATAGCAGAGAGGCATGCCGGAATAATCAGTATTCTCGAGGAGGCTGAATTAACGGCAGTATGCGATATAGCCGGAGAGAAGGCAAAAGAACTGGGTGAAAAATACCAGGCGCATTGGTATGCTAGCGCCAGGGAGATGCTGGAAAAAGAAGAGTTGGACATAGTAAACATTCTTACGCCCAGCGGCAACCACGCAGAAACTTTACTCGATATTGCCGATAAGGTAGCTAATATTATCGTGGAAAAACCTATGGCCTTAAAATTAGAAGACATAGACAGGATGATGGATGCCTGCTTGAAATTCAAAACCAATCTTTTTGTCGTTAAGCAGAATCGTTTTAATGTGCCGGTAAAAAAATTACGCGAGGCTATTGAAGAAGGAAGATTCGGAAAACTGGTTTTAGGGACAGCCAGGGTCCGTTGGATGCGGACTCAAGAGTATTACGATCACGACAAATGGCGGGGGACTTGGGCAATGGATGGCGGTGTCTTTGCCAATCAGGCCAGCCACCACCTTGACTTATTGACCTGGATGATGGGCGATGTTGAAAGTGTCATGGCTATGACCGCTAGAAGATTGGTGGATATCGAGACTGAAGATACGGGGATCGCGGTTTTAAGATTTAAAAATGGCGCATTAGGCGCCATTGAGGCAACGACGGCAAGCAGGCCGAAGAGCCTGGAAGGTTCTATAAGCATTTTAGGAGAAAAGGGCAGTGTAGAAATAGGGGGTTATTCCGCTTGCGAAATGAAATCCTGGAATTTTATTGATTGCCGGGAAGGGGATAGTTTAGTTTTAGGGCAATGGGGGCGTAACCCCCAACACGCTCATGGTTTTGCCCATTATGAATATATCAAGAATGTCATCGAGCGCGTAAAAGAAGGTAAACACCACTTTACAGATGGTTTTGTGTCCAGGAAATCTTTAGAAGTTATCAGGGCTATACATGAATCAGCTATGGCAAAAAGAGAAATTACCTTGTCTTTTAAATTTGATGAGGCTAAATTGAATGCTAGATAGTTTTACAGGAGGCCAAATGTTCGTTTTACTCGGTATAATTTTTATCGTCGGGATCAGCCTTGCCGCATATGGGTTGTTTTTTGCTCCGGAAGAATCCAGCCGTAAAAAAACTAAAAAAGTCCGGCCGCCAGATATAAAATCA
>JALOCE010000049.1 GCA_023227925.1 Candidatus Omnitrophota bacterium | reverse complement strand
TTTTCCCTCTTTGCCTGTGCGTTTTGCCACTAAGCCTTTCTTCTCCAATACGCGCAAAGGGTAATATATAGATTTCAGCTTTACGCCGGCAAACAGAGAAAGGATCTCTTTGATCTTAGTCTTTATCTGATAGCCGTGCTTCGGGCTTTCTTTCAATAAACCCAATAATAACAGTTCTTGTTCGATCATCCTATAGCGCCGATAACCCTGAATTTCTTATACCTTAATTTCAATAATTCTTCTTTATCGAGAGCGCTTGTTTCTTTTAAATTCTTGCTTATTGATTCTTTTAAGATCTGCCCCATCTTTTCCGGATCACGGTGCGCACCGCCCATAGGTTCAGGGACGATCTCATCTATAATGCCCCTCTTCAAGAGATCCTGCGCAGTCAATTTTAATACCTCTGCCGCTTCAGGCGCTTTTGAACCTTCTTTCCATAATATCGCCGCACACCCTTCCGGCGAGATCACCGAATAGTAGGCGTTCTCCAAAACACAAACCCTGTCGGCAATACCAATACCCAAAGCCCCTCCTGAGCCGCCCTCGCCGATAATCGTGGCCACGATGGGGACCGCAACATTCATCATCTCTCTTAAGTTAAGCGCAATGGCCCATGCCTGGCCGCGCTCCTCTGCGCCTATACCGGGATATGCACCGGGCGTATCAATAAAAATAATGATCGGTAGATCGAATTTCTCTGCCAACTGCATAACCCTAAGCGCCTTACGGTACCCTTCCGGATGCGCGCATCCAAAGTTGCGCTTCAGGTTCTCTTTTGTATCCCTGCCTTTTTGATGCCCCATTACTATGATTTTTTTATTGTTTATCTTGGCGAAACCGCAGATCAGAGCCTTATCATCGGCAAAACTCCTGTCCCCGTGTATCTCTATAAAATCGGACATGATCATGCCGATGTAATCCAGGGTATAAGGCCTCTGCGGATGCCGGGCAATCTGCACTTTTTGCCAGGCAGTGAGATTGCTGTAGGTTTCTTTCTTTAGTTCCTCGAGCTTCTCCTCCAGGCGCTTGACTTCCGAAGAAATATCGATCTTCTTATCAGAGCTATAATTCTTTAGATCCTGAATTTTTTTCTCCAGCTCTACAATAGGTTTTTCGAAATTAAGTCCGTTCATTCTATAAATATAGGATTAGTCAACGATGGTTACTTCCGTGCCAACGGGAACGATTGTATATAATTCCTCAACTTCGGCATTAGACATGCGCACGCAACCCTGGGTGACCTGCTTGCCTAAATTTTTAGGTTCGGTTGTGCCGTGGATACCATAACCCGGAACATCTATCCCCAGCCAGCGCGTGCCCAGGATATTTTCGGGGCTATTTGCCGGAACGACTGCGCCTGCCTTAAACCAGGTAGGATTCGTAAGTTTATTTGTGATTTTAAAATTTCCGACGGGAGTAGAATTATTTGCGCCTGTGGATACGATGTATGTTTTAATGACTTCTTCATCGGTTTTTAAAATGAGGATATTTTGGGATTTATCCACTACTATGCTAAAGGGCGCTGTCCACACTTTAATCTTTCTGCCCGGGGCGATCTTGTCGCTGGTCAAATTATTACTCTTCATAATTAATTCTACGGTGGTCTTAAATTCCTTGGCTACCTTGGCCAGGGTATCGCCCGGCTTTATCTGGTAGAGAGCGCTCTTGGGAGTCAGGATAGGAGAAAATAATAATTTTATATTTAACGCTTCCTCTTTGCCCTGCCAATTGGCGATCTCCCTGGAATTAGGGAAATCATTAACGAGTTTTTGATATAAAGATTTTGCCTCCTGCAAATCGCCCTTTGCTTCCAAAGACACGGCTTTATTATAGATGCCGGATAAAGAGCCGGCCTTGCCTTTATTGACTACTGAAGACGCACCGGGCTTCTTAATATTGACGATAATAAAAATGATTAGCACCAAAAGAACTGCTGCGATAACCAATAACCATTTCTTATTCACTAAAGCTCTCCTTCTTGATTTTCATAACCGGATCTATTTTTACAATTATTCCGGAGTTAACGTAATAAAAAAGCTAAGACCACGCCTAAAACGAATCCCGCTATGACCTCGGTAGGGGTATGCCCCACGAGTTCGCGTAAACGGTTTTCTTTGATCCTTCCCTGCCAATAAATATCTTCCGTCATCTTATTCAGGATACGCGCCTGCCTTCCGGCAGCCCTGCGTACACCCTGCGCGTCGAACATCACCACAATGGCAAAGGAGGCAGCTAAAGCAAAATACACGCTATCAAAACCGCATTCAAGGCCGATGGCCGTGGCCAAGCAGGAAGCGCCGGCAGCATGGCTGGAGGGCATGCCTCCCGTCCCGACAAACCAGCGGAAATCCACTTTCCTTTGACGGATAATCCCGATACCCACCTTGATGCTCTGGGCAACTACCCAGGCGGATAGAGTAGTAATAAAAATTTTATTATTGACTATTTCGGTAAATATCTCTTTCATTGTTATTTGAGCGGGGCAGGCATAACTTCTATCTTGACCTTGGCAGAACCGGTAGGCTTGCCGTCTTTTACGACAAAGCCGCGGTTACCTTCGCTGCTCTGGTTAGCGTCAACTTTCTTTAATATCTGTATACCCACCTTGCGCATCTGTTTCCTTAACTCCTGCATTGCTTTTTTTAGCTCGGCAACGGAATTCAATTTTGCGCTCAGGGTTTCATTTTCCTGATAAATACGCGCTTTTTCTTCTTCTAACGTTTTATTTTCATTTTTTAATTCGGAGATCAGGAAACTTAACTCTTCGATCGTCTTTTTATTTTTATTTTTATCGGTAAAAAGCTTACTTATCCTTGCCTGGCCTGCCTTCAGATAATCCTTAAACGTTAGAATCTTATCATTAAGCTGCTCTTGGAGCTGCTTTTCTTTCTCCAATGTTTGCAATAGGTTTTGTCTCTCTTTTTCTAAAGAAGCTGCCTGTTCTCTTATCTGCTCTATGGTAGTAGAGAGCTCGTGTTTTTGCCTTAAAGCGGAAACATATTTAAAAACGCTGAATATGGTTATCCCGCATAAAATGGCGACTAAAATAACTTTATAATTCTTCATAGCAGGTAATAGATTACCATAAAATCTCCGCAGCGACAAGTCTTTTGTTAGATTCCAGGCCGTATTGCGTCTATTAAGATCAAAAGGGAGGGATGACCATGTTAGCAAAGGTTTCTAGCTTCGGTATATTGGGTATAGAAGCATACCCTATCGAGATTGAAGTGGATGTTTCAAGGGGGCTACCGGCAGTTACAGTAGTGGGCCTGGCAGATACTGCCATAAGAGAGAGTAAAGAACGAGTCAAATCCGCCATAAAAAACTCCGGTTTCCAGTGGCCCAGTGAAAGAATCACCATAAGCTTAGCGCCTTCTAATATAAAGAAAGAGGGCGCCAGTTTTGACCTGGCAATCGCCTTAGGGATACTCTCTGCAACCGGGCAACTCAATACCCAAAGCCTAAAAGATTATTACGTACTGGGAGAGTTGTCTTTAGACGGCTCTTTGCGGCCAATCCAAGGAACCCTGCCCATTAGTATGGCGCTAGCTAAAACCAAGGCGAATAATCTGATTATCCCCTGGCAGAACGCCCAAGAGGCAGGCATAGTCTCGAAAATCTCTGTATGGCCGCTCAAAACATTGAGAGAAAGCGTGGAATTCTTCAATAATCCGGATACCCTAAAACCATTTAAGTCGGATCTGGAAAATTTATTTAAAGAACGTGCGCATTACCAAGCCGATTTCTCGGAAGTCAAAGGGCAATATTTGGCTAAGAGGGCGCTGGAGGTAGCGGTCTCTGGCGGGCACAATATCCTGATGATCGGCCCGCCGGGCAGCGGCAAGACAATGCTGGCTAAAAGAATTCCCACGATCATGCCGGGGCTAACACTCCAGGAAGCGCTGGAAATCACTAAAATACATTCTATATCCGGGACGCTGGCTTTTAAAGACGGGATAATTGCCACCCGGCCATTCCGTAACCCTCATCACACTATTTCCGACGTGGCATTAGCAGGAGGAGGCTCTATACCCGTTCCGGGAGAAATAAGCCTGGCGCATTACGGAGTATTGTTCCTGGATGAACTGCCGGAATTCCGGCGCGGTTGCTTAGAAGCATTGAGGCAGCCATTGGAAGACGGCTCTATCCGTATATCCAGGATAATCAGGTCTCTATCCTTCCCTGCTTCTTTTATATTGGTTTGCGCAATGAACCCCTGCCCCTGCGGAACACTTGGGCAGCTTAAATCTACATGCAGGTGCAGCACAACGCAAGTGCATAAATACCGTGCAAAAATATCCGGCCCATTATTAGATAGGATAGATATACATATAGAAGTTCCGGCAGCCAGATACCAGGAGATAAGCGGAAACCTGCCCGCTGAAAGTTCAGCGCAAATTAAAGAAAGAGTAAATAAAACCCGCGCGATTCAAAGTGAAAAATTGAAGGATGAGGGAATTTTTTATAATTCCCAGATGAGCCATAAGCAGGTAAGAAAGTTTTGCGTGCTTGGCAAAGAGGAAAATGAACTACTCAAAATGGCGATGTCTGAATTGAATTTTAGCGCCCGAGCTTATGATAAGATATTGAAAGTTGCAAGGACAATCGCGGATTTAGCGGGATCGGAACAAATAAGAACAGAACATCTTTCGGAGGCGATACAGTACCGGAGCTTGGATAGAGAGTTCTTCGTTTGAGAAGAATGGTTCTCTAAATCTATTCGTTACTCTTGACTTCCAGGGCCTTTTCTATCTTGGCGATGAGGACATCCTTTTCTATGGGTTTTGTGAGATAATCCACCACGCCCTTCTTGTAGGCGTTGAATTTATCGCCATCTTTCTCCAAGGCAGAAAGAACAATAATAGGCGTCCTTTGCCCAAGCGGGTCATTATTTAACATCTCGCATACTTCTATACCACCTACTACAGGCATGAGCAGATCGACCAGGATCAACTCAGGTTTAAAACTATGGAGGTAGGATATGGTGTCTTTTGCGCTCGATAACGTCATAACCTCGAATTTGCCGCTCTCTTCCAAGTTTGCTTTCGTTATCTCGAGCAAATACTTCTCGTCGTCAATAATCAATATCCTCCTTTTATCACCCATAGCGGCCCTCCTTTGCTATTTTTAGGCCTTAGTCTCTAGATTTTAAGATTTTTATCTTTTTTTATTATACCCTGCCCAAAACTAAAATCAAGAAATAAGAATGAAGCAGGAAGTAGTTTTCTATTTAATGGCCTGATTTCGTTATTTTTTCTAAATTGTCGCGCGCATCCTTAAACTCAGGATTGATCTCCAGCGCCTTTAAGAGCGCCTCTTTTGCTTCGGGCCATCTTTTCATTCTGGCATAGGTAATTCCCAGATCAACGTAGCCTTGAGGATGCCGGGGGTCAATCCTTATCGCCTGCCGGAAATAATCTATCGCTTCTTTATATAAATCCTTATCCCCGTAAACAATGCCAAGATTAATATAGGCATCCGCCAGTTTAGGGTTTAACTCTATTGCCTTTCTAAAATTTTTTGCTGCCTCATCTAATCTGCCTTTACCATAATAACAGAGGCCAAGAAAATTATAATTGTTTGGATAGCGGGGATCCAATTTTATAGCTATGCCGTATTCTTGAATAGCCTCATCCAGTAAATCGATGCTCTTTAAGGTGTTTGCTAAATTATGGTGCGCCATGGAACTCTTCGGGTATATTTGGGCCATCTCCGACCATAAAACCAGGTCATTCTTCCAGGTAAATTGCCTCGCTAAAGTAAATATGGAGTAAAAGGCCAGCAATGCGACAACAGCATACATTGCTATCCTCTGTAAGATATCCCGCGGCAGCGAAAGAATCTTCGATCCCGGCAACTTGAATAAAAGTACCGCTAATAACAAACAAAAGCCTGCTGCCGGTAAATATAAATAGCGGCTGGCCATATAATTTCTTATGGGTAATATATTAGAGACCGGTAATAAAGTAATAAAAATCCAGATTATGGCAAATGAAATCTCCCTTGACTTCTCTCTTACTTTGAGGGCAAAGCTAAAACAGGCGATCAATATAAAAAACGAGATCAAGACTGCGGGCGCCAATAACGTTTTTGGAATAAATGCGGGGTCGCCCGGTAACATAAGATGGATATTGACGGGAAATAAAAGCCATTGGATATACACGGCAAAGACCTTCGCCATCACCAAGATGTTCGTATAAAAACTGTCACCGGGATATTTTAAATTAAATTCGCTGGCATTATGCAAAAAAGAAAACCTCACCAAGGAATAAAACAGGAGGGCGATGATATAACCCAGATAGCGCGACTTAATATGCTTGTATACCTCCTTTATCCTCCTCCCAAAGACAAAAAAATAATCGTATAACATCAGGATAAGGGGCAGGGTCAAAGCCATCTCTTTAGAAAACAGGGCGAGTAAAAACGATAGAATAGAAACAGCATAATAAAAAGCTTTCTTTCTGCCTGTATGGTTATCGGCCCTGATGAATAACAATAAGCAAAGGAAAAAGAAAAAGAAAGACAGGAGGTCTTCCCTGAACGAAATGACAGCTACCGCCTCCACATTGACAGGATGTAGCGCAAAAAACAGGGAAGCCAACAGCGCTAGGTTCCTTTTTTTAGTGATTAAAAATACCGAAGAATATAATAATACTACGTTAAGGATATGTAGCAATAAACCAACCAGGTGGTAGCCAAAGGGATCGAGTTTCCATAAGCTATAGTCTAAGAAATAAGATGCGGTGACTACGGGGCGGTAACCTATTTCTCCGGCGCCTATATTACGCAGCCCGAGACTGGTGACATCCCCGACGGAAGTCAGATAGGCCTTGCTAAAAATAAGAGGGAAGTTTTTCCAGGATTTAACAAAATCGTTCTTGGTTATGACCAGGCCATCATCAAAAACAAAAGAATTTCCCAGAGACCCAGAATATATGGCCGAGGTAATAACTATAAGTAAGGTAATAAACCAAATAGTCTTTATTCTACCGGGAGCCTTCTTTGCCACGGGGAGGATTTATTTTTCCTTTTTTAAGATCTTCAAAAATACGTTTACTATCTGGGGATCGAACTGGGTGCCGCTACCTTCTTTGATTATCTTTGTAGCTTCGCCTTTAGTATACGCCTTGCGGTAAGGACGATCGGAGATCAGGGCCTGGAATACGTCGGCCAGGGCGATAATACGCGCCCCGATAGGGATATCCTCGCCTTTTAAACCGCTGGGATAGCCTTTGCCGTCCCATCTTTCATGATGATAAAGCATCAATGGGATTACCGCATTCAAAAACTGGATTGGCCGGATAATATCTACGCCTATTTGCGGGTGTTTCTTTATTGTCTCGAATTCTTTCCTGGTGAGCTTGCCTTTTTTAAGCAGGATATTCTCGCTGATCCCCACCTTGCCTAAATCATGCAGCATCGCTGCTTGTTTAATGCGCTCTTTATCTTCCTTGGGGAGATCTAATGCCCGGGCAATTTCCGTGGCGTAACTGACGGTCTTCTCGACGTGCTCGCCCGTATAATGGTCTTTCACCTCGATTGTCTTGGCAAAAGCAAAAATTGACTCAATCAAACTTTGGTTTGCCTGCTTGTTCAATTTATCTAACTTGCTCTTTAAAAAGTTTACCTCGGCACTCTTCTCGTGCCTAGCCGTTACAGCAGCCTTGCCATTCTCGGTATCCGAAGAAGAATAAACCCTGTTGCCACCGTCGTCTTTGATCTTATTTAACATCTGCCTGGCTAATTCAATCAAACCCGCGCCTTTGACTATCTTATCTTCGGGATACGAGATAACGGCTATACTTAATTTCAATTTAACCGTGTGTTTATTATCTCCAAAATTGTAGAGGTTAAGGCTATCCAGGATCCTCTGTGCTAAATTTAAAGCCGCAGGCCTTTCTGCCCCGGGGCAGATCACGATAAATTCTTCTCCGGCAAAACGGATGACAATATCATAGCGGCGCACCATCCGCTTAAGCTGCTGCGCAAACTGTTTTAATACCAGATCGCCAAAAGGCAAGCCATAGACATCGTTTATCGACTTAAAATAATCTATATCCAACATTACTACCGAGAGAGAATGTGCATACCTTCTGGCGCGGTAAAACTCCGCCTCGATAACTTCCTCGAGGTAACGATAATTATAAAGGCCGGTGTGAAGATCACGCAGGGCCAGTTGTTTCAATCTACTGTTTGTTTTTATCAGTTCCTTATTTAATCTCTCGGATTTATCCTCCGCGTTTTTGCGGTCGGTAATATCGCGCACATATTCGATTACGCCGCTCATCTTACCGGTTTTTGTATCAAAGAGGGGAAAACTGTAAAGATCCAGCCATCCCACACGTTTCCCGCCGGCTATCTCTTTCGGAACAACTTCATATGCCGCCTCCGCCTTTTCAATAGTCTTTGCGGTAGGGCAAATTTCACAGATTTTATCGCGGCTATGATAAGCCTTGTAGCATTTTTTTCCGGAGAGCGGCATGGCATGGGCGTACCATTTTTCCATCGTTGCATTGACACGGATAATATTGAAATCATTATCGAGTATGCTAATGCCATCCTGTATGCTCTCAAAAATACTGGTTAAAAAGCTTTCTTTTTTAAGGATCTGATCCTCTATTTTCTTATGTTGCAGGGCATTCGCAAAAATATCCCCTACTATACGCAGCAAGGTAATATGCTCTTCCGACCATGCCTTCTCCGAGCGTACCGAATCGAATCCCAGGAACCCTATAAGGGCCCCCGTATAAACCATCGGCACCACGATAAGGGATTGTATATCTTGATCTTTAAAAAGCTGCTTTTCGCTCTTTGCATCCGGGGGGAGATCATCAACGCGCGGTATATAAATATTCTCGAGGTTAAAGATTTTCTTTGACCACCAGGGGAAATTCTCTGCACTCAAGCCTTTTAATTTATCGATCTGCGGATCTACGCCATCAGCACACCACTCATAAGCATTATCCACCGCAATGCTGGCTTTATCATCGGAGGCCATAAAAACATAACTACGGTCCACGCCTACGAATTTCCCGATCTCCTGCAACGCATGGTTTATTTCATTATCGACTTCTTCTGCTTTTATATTAATGAAGTCTGTTGATATTCCGACGATCAACCTTTCGAATTCCAGCCGGGACTGCAAAGCCTCTTCTGCCCGTTTGCGCTCAATAATCTCCTTATACAAATCCTCGTTGATCTTGGTAATCTCTGCGGTGCGCACTTTGACCCGTATGGCCAGCTCATCGCGGGTATTACGTAATTCTTCTGCGATCTGCCGGTGCTCATTTTTTAAACTCTCTACTTCGGAAGCCTGCTGGCGCAATGCCAATAGCTCCTCTAATAATTGCTCTTTTGTCTTATCTTGGTCTTTCATATTATTATCGATAAATAAAAAAGGCAATCTCCTCCAGCAGAATTGCCTTTAACAAGTGGATGCTTTTTAGAGCATTTTACTCCTTCTTGATTGGTAGCTAAAATATACCATATAAAAACTGGTAAGTCAAATTCAAAGAAAGAGTAGAGTCAGCGGATCAATAATTATACAGGATTAAAACTGCTTGATAATCTAACAGTTAGGACTTAATCAGGGCTAGGGTTTCCGCGCGGGTTTTTTCGTTTTTCTGAAAAATACCCCTGACGGCTGAGGTAACCGTAAGCGCGCCGGGTTTCTTTACCCCCCGCATAGACATACACATATGCTCGGCTTCAATTACTACCATGCATCCCCGCGGCTTAAGCTTAGACATGATAATTTCGGCAATTTGGGTAGTAAGTCTCTCCTGGACCTGCGGCCTTTTGGCTAAGGTATCCACCACGCGCACTAATTTGCTCAGACCCGTGACGCGGCCCTGCTTAGGGATATAAGCAATATGCGCCCTGCCCAGGAAAGGCAGGAGATGATGTTCACAGACGCTATACAATGGTATATTTTTAAGCAGGATGATCTCATCGTGTTTCTGCTCTAAAATGACCTCCAGTTCTTTGGCCGGGTCATGGCCTATCCCCTGGAATATCTCTTCATACATCTCTGCTACGCGACGAGGGGTCTCTTGCAGGTCTTTTCTTTTGGGGTTATCGCCAATCGCCTCTAATATGTCTCTGACTGCTTTCTCAATGCGCTTCTTATCCATTATTTTCCTTTCATTATTTACCTATGCAAAAATCACTGAAGATTTTATCCAGTAGTTCTTCGGAGAACCTTTTTCCTAATATACCGTCAAAATAAACCAGCGTTGCCTTAATACCTTCGGCAACGAATTCTAAAGACAGCTTATTATCTAATGATTTGGCTGTTTCTTCAATAAGTTTCTGGGCTTCTCTTATTTTTTCAATGTGCCTTAGGTTACTGACCAGTACTGATTCAGGAGAACTGACCCTGCCGTGATAAACCAGATTAACAATAGCTTCTTCCAAAAGGCCAATATTTTTTAGTTTTTTTGCGGATAGTTCGATTACGCATTTAAAATTTTTTAAGACTTTTTCTTTTTCGATTTTTTCTTTGAGGTCTATCTTATTGATAATGGCGATAGCGGGCTTTTTCTTTAATTTCCTTATCAGGGCCTGGTCTTCTTTATCCAATCTCCGGCTTGCGTCAAACAACAAAAGCACCAGGTCCGCCAGATGAATAAATCTTTTTGCGCGCTCTACGGCTTTCTTTTCTATCAAGTCCCGCGGCTCTAATATACCGGCAGTATCCACTATCCTTACGGGTAAGCCTTTTATATCAATAACTTCCTCGATAGTATCGCGGGTGGTGCCTGCAACCGGCGTAACAATGGAGCGTTCCTGTTTAAGTAAAGCGTTTAAAAGCGAGGACTTGCCTACATTAGGCTTGCCGCAGATAACTACGTGTATGCCCTCGCGCATGATACGCCCGCACCTTGCAGTATCCAAAATCTCTTTTAGTGTGCCGTTGATCTCATTCAATTTCTGAAGCGTTCGTTTCAGATGGACGCCGGTTATATCCTCGTCGGGAAAATCGATATTTGCCTCGATCCCTGCGAGCATCTCTAATAGTATCTGCCTTAGCTTGTTTATCTTGCCGGACAAGGTACCTCTTAGCTGTTCTGTCCCTATCCTTAAAGCAGAATCTGTTTTAGCGCGGATTATATCCAAGACTGCTTCTGCCTGGACCAGGTCGATCCTTCCGTTTAAAAATGCGCGCTTAGTAAATTCACCTGGCAAGCTAAGGCGGCAGCCCTTCATTAACACCAAATCTAACACCGCGCGCATTGCTACGATGCCTCCGTGGCAATTTATTTCCACTATGTCTTCCTTAGTGTAAGAACGGGGGGCACGCATAACAGTCAGGATGACTTCATCGATAACTTTCGCGTTTTGCATAATCCAGCCATAATGAGTAGTGTATGTCTTAAAGCCAGAGGCTTTTTCGCCATCCTTAGAGGCAAATATTTCGTCAACAATGGCAAGCGCGCGCTTGCCGCTTAAGCGGACAATACCAATGCCTGATTCTCCGGGAGGCGTAGATATTGCCGCAATAGTATCATTTGAATCTTCTTTAAACATCCCTAAACTCTCCTACTACGAATAATGACCCGCAGGCTAAAATCAAGTCCTCTTTTTTATTCAGGCTGTAAGCCTTGGCCTTTGCTTCTTTTATATTATTAGTGATATGCACGGCCTTGCCGTTAAAATAACCCGCCAAATTTTCCGGTTCACTGGCGCGGGGATTATCAGCCTTGGTCAAAATAACTACATCCGCTAAGTCATATAACTCGTCGCATATGCCCTTAATATCTTTGTCCTTAGAGATACCCAGCACTAAAATTAAACGCTGGTAGCGGAAATTTTCTCTTACCGCTTCTTTTAAAGCCCTGCTTGAAGCCACATTTTGCGCGCCGTCTAATACTACCAAAGGCGTCCGGGAAATAATCTCGCACCTGCCGGGCCATCTGGTATTATAAAGGCCGCTTCTTATTGCATCGATACTGACATTCACATCGCACAAACGTAAAGCTTCGATACTTGCGACACTAACACTGGCATTGACCAGCTGGTGGCTGCCTAATAAATTTATTTTCAAATCGTTGTATTCTGCGAATGCCCCTTTTATATTAAATCCTTGCGCTGTTTTTTGATAGGTTATATCTTTGCCAACCTCGCATAGCCTGGCTTTGGTTTCTGCACACTTATCCCTGATCACCCGCATCACTTCATCTTCTTGCGGCGCAGTTATTACTGTCAATGGGCAAGGATCTTTTATTATCCCTGCTTTTTCCGTAGCTATCTCCGCTAGGGTACTGCCTAGTTTTTGCGTATGTTCGTAGCTTATAGGAGTAATCGCGCAAACTAAAGAGTTCACTACATTAGTCGCATCCAGCCTTCCGCCCAGGCCCGTTTCTAAGACCACGAAATCGGATTTTTTTTCTTTAAAATAAATATATGCCAAGGCTGTATAAACTTCAAAAAACGAAAGCTCCCCGTGTTGTGAATCCCGGCTATAATTTTCTATCGCGGGTTTCATTTTTTCTGCTAAACCCGCCAGCTCTTCCTTAAGAATCATGCCTGCAAAGTCATCCTGCGGCCGCTCTTCCAATATCCGGATCCTCTCCCGGAAATCCACAAGATGAGGAGAAGTATATAACCCTACTTTATAACCGGCGCTAGCTAAGATATAGGCGATAAATGCAGCGGTCGAGCCTTTACCTTTTGTCCCGGCGATGTGTATACATCTCAAGGAATCCTGAGGGTTGCCTACTGTCTCCAGGAATCCTTTAATACGCTCTAGCTTACAAGATTCCTTATAGGGATAGACAGGAATCTTCTCATAGTTAATAAAAGATTCCAGATATTGGATTGCTTCCGGGTAGGTCATTCATTAATGGCGGAAGTGCCTCATGCCGGTTGTAACCATGGCTATTTTATGTTTATCGGCCGTCTGGATAATTTTAGCGTCGGCAATTGAGCCACCTGGCTGAATTATAGCTTTGATCTTATATTTGGCAGCTAAAGTAATTGCATCCTCTTTGGGGAAGAAGGCGTCGGATGCTAAAACAGAGCCCTTGGCAAGTTTTCCGGATTTTTTGGTGCAAATGAATACAGAATCAACCCGGGACATTTGTCCTGCTCCGATACCGACTGTCTTTGTCCCCCGGGCAAGGATAATGGCATTAGACTTGACGTGTTTTGCCACTTTCCAGGCGAAAATAAGCGATTCTAGCTCTTTCTTTGTGGGTTTCTTTTTCGTAACCACCTTGAGCTTATTCATATCCAGCGTCGCTAAATCTTTATCCTGAAGCAGGAGCCCG
>JALOCE010000048.1 GCA_023227925.1 Candidatus Omnitrophota bacterium | reverse complement strand
GTATTTTGATCTGACTCCTTTAGATGTCGCCCAGAGCGTCCGGAATGAGACTGTCAGCGCATTGGAGGATTTAGGCATTATTGTCGAGTATAGCCATCATGAGGTTGCCTCCAGCCAGCATGAGATAGACTTAAGATATTCGGATGCGCTTGCCATGGCGGATAATGTCATGACTTATAGGTTAGTAGCCAAGGAGATTGCCCAGGCCAAAGGATTACACGCATCATTTATGCCTAAGCCGGTTTTTGGGATAAACGGCTCGGGCATGCATGTGCATCAGTCGCTGTTTAAGGGCTCGAGCAATGCCTTCTTTGATAAAAAAGAAAAGTACCATCTTTCTAAAGTTGCTAAGCATTTTATCGCCGGGCTGCTCAAGCATGCTCCGGAAATAACATCAGTGACTAATCAATGGGTCAATTCTTATAAACGTTTGGTGCCTGGTTACGAAGCGCCGGTTTATATCTGCTGGGCGCAAATGAACCGCTCCGCGCTCATCCGTGTGCCGATGTATAAGCCCGGGAAAGAAAAAGCAACGCGCATGGAATACCGCGTGCCTGATCCGGCTTGTAATCCGTATCTGGCATTCTCCGTGATGCTGGCAGCTGGTTTAGAGGGTATTGAGAAGGGTTATGCTTTAGGAGAACCTGCGAATGACAACATCTACCATATGACCGATGAACAAAGAGCGCGCGCAAAAATCAATTCCCTGCCCGAGGATCTCTTAGAGGCGATTAAAGTAACCGAGAAATCAGAGCTGGTGAAAAAAGCCTTAGGCGATGAGCTATTCCATTTCTTTATCCGTAATAAAAAATTGGAGTGGGATGAATATAAAGCTCAGGTTACGCAATACGAAATAGATAAATATTTACCGATATTATAATGCCAGGCAAAAAAAAGTCAGAAAACTATCAGATTTAT
Source organism: Candidatus Omnitrophota bacterium (assembly GCA_023227925.1). Taxonomy (GTDB): domain Bacteria; phylum Omnitrophota; class Gorgyraeia; order Gygaellales; family Profunditerraquicolaceae; genus JALOCE01. Next base: position 12,355 of record JALOCE010000048.1, on the reverse strand, counting down.
ATTAAACAAATCGAGGCCCTTTCTAAAATAGCCAACCTGATTACTTCCGGCCTGTATTTAGAGGAGCTTTTGCGGCTGGTGGTCAATGTCACCGCCGAAATAATGAATTCCAAGATCTCTTCTTTGATGCTCTTAGACCCGGATAAAAAGGAACTGGTAATAAGAGCTACCCAGTCAATTTCAGATGCCTACAATAAAAAGCCTAATGTTAAACTAGGAGAAGGGATTGCGGGGATTGTTGCCCGGGACAATAAGCCACTCTGCGTCTTGGACGTTAAAGAAGACAGCCGCTATTTGAACAGGGACATAGCAAAGAAAGAAGGCCTTTGTTCTCTGGCCAGCGTTCCTTTGACGGTAAAAGGAAGAGTAATCGGCGTACTTAACTGTTATACCTCTAAAAAGCATGTATTCACAAAGCCGGAACTAAATGTTTTGACTGCTTTAGCCAATCAGGCAGCTGTGGCCATTGAGAACGCAGAGCTCGGCTTGCGCGCGCGTAGCGCTGAAGAAGCATTGACTACCCGCAAGCTTATCGAACGGGCCAAAGATATTTTTTCGCAGGAGGCGAATATTCTGCCTTCTGAGGCCTACAGGCTGATGCAGAAACAGAGTATGGATTCGCGTAAAACCATGCGCGAGATCGCTGAGGCTATAATTTTGACTAAAGACCTAAAGAAAAGTCAATAATGCTAGCCTTGACAAATAAAAATACATGTGATATATTTACTCTTTAATAAATTCAGAAAGACAATGATGTCTTCTGGCGGAAATTTTGCCGGGAGGCATTTTTTTTGGTACAGATATGAAAATAATCGAAAAAGAGATTTTAACTAAAGAGAATCCGGTTATCACAAGGCTTGGAGTCATTGCGCCTGCAATAGCGCTGAAGGCAGAGCCAGGGCAGTTTGTGGTATTGATGACTAGCGAAGAGGGGGAGCGGATTCCCCTGACGATAGTCGAGAAAGATGAGGCCAGGGGGACTATCAGCTTGATCTTTCAGGAGGCAGGGCTTACTACTAAGCTTCTGGGAAAGTTTAAAATAGGGGATACCTTATATTCTTTGGCCGGGCCCCTGGGGCATGCCACTGAGATTAAAAATTACGGCAGCGTTATCATTATCGGGGGAGGAGTCGGACTGGCTGAAATTTTACCTGTAGCCAGGGCTTTAAAAAAAGAAGGCAATCATATCAGCACTATTATCGGAGCCCGCGCAAAAGAAATGCTGATTTTAGAGGGTGAATTAAAAAATACCTCTGATGAATTTTATGTTACTACTGATAACGGTTCTTACGGAAGAAAAGGCTTTACTACGGATGTTTTAACAGAGCTTATCCAGAAAAAAAATTATGATCTAGTATACGCCGTCGGGCCAATCCCGATGATGAAGAGGGTGGCTTCCATAACCAAAAACGCAAAAATAAAGACCCTGGTTTCTTTAAACGCGTTGATGGTGGATGCTACCGGCATGTGCGGCTGCTGCCGGGTCACGGTTTCCGGCCAGACTAAATTTAGCTGTGTGGACGGCCCGGAATTCGACGCGCACGCAGTAGACTGGGAAGAATTGGAAAAGAGGAATAAAGTTTATTCGGATAAAGAAAGCCACATCTGTAAATTAAATCTTTAAGTAAATATGGAAGCTAAGAAGCCAAGGCCAGAGATACAGCAAGTCAGGGAATTCGAAGCCGCAAAAAGGGTATGCGGTTTTGATGAGGTGGTGCTTGGGTTCACCCAGGAACAGGCAGATAAAGAAGCCCTGCGTTGCCTGCAGTGCAAGAATCCTGCCTGCATTTCCGGCTGCCCCGTCGGAATTGACATTAAAAAATTTATTTACCAGGTTACTCAAAAAGACTATAAAGGGGCTTATTTTACTATTAGAGAAAAAAATGATTTCCCGTCTATCTGCGGAAGGATCTGTCCTGCGGAATATCAATGCCGCAAGGCATGTATATTGACTAAAAAAGGTTCTTCCTTCGCTGCGCCCGAGGCGATCAACGTCCATTTTTTAGAAAGATTTGTCGGCGACTACGGGATGAATAATGATCTGGAGGTTTCTTCCGAAGAAAGCAGTAATCTGGCTAAATTCAAAGTAGCGGTAGTCGGTTCGGGCCCGGCAGGCATCTGTTGTGCCGGAGAGTTAGCGCGCCGGGGTGTAAAGGTGGTTGTCTTTGAAGGCCTGCACAAGACAGGAGGAGTCTTGAGATATGGGATCCCCCCGTTTCGTTTGCCGAGAAACATTTTAGATTTCGAAATTGATTATTTAAAAAAAATGGGCGTAGAATTTATCCCCAATTTTATTATAGGAAAGGTCAAGACGCTGGATGAACTTTTTAAGGAAGGATTTTCGGCAATATTTTTAGGCCTGGGGGCCGGTACGCCATCGTTTCTGGGGGCACAGGGAGAAAATCTATGTAATATTTATTCTGCCAACGAATTCCTGACCAGGGTAAATCTTATGTCTGCATATAAATTTCCAGAGTTTCATACGCCGGTGAATATCGGCAGGCACGTCGTGGTTATCGGCGGAGGAAATACCGCGATGGATGCGGCAAGAGTGGCTTTGAGGCTGCAGAAAATGAATGGAGTAGCTTCTGATACCACGATTTTTTACAGGCGGACCGAAGTAGAGATGCCGGCAAGAAGACTGGAGATCGAACACGCCAAGGAAGAAGGGGTAAAATTCAGATTTTTAGTCAAGCCCGAGGAATTTATTGGCGATGAGAAGGGTTTTGTAAAAAAGATCAGATGCCTTAAATGCGAATTAGGAGAACCTGATAGCTCGGGGAGGAGGTCTCCTGTCCCTATCGGGGGAAGTGATTTTGAAAGTGATTGCGATTTGGCGGTCATTGCCGTAGGGTTAAAAGCAAACCAGATTTTGACCAAGGTAACACCGCAGTTAAAAACAGATAAATACGGGGATCTTGTCGTAAATCCAGAGACTATGGAGACATCTGTCGGTGGTGTTTTTGCCGGAGGAGATATTGTAGGAGGTGAAGGAACGGTAATCGAGGCGATGGGTATGGCCAAGAAGGCTTCTTCTGCGATAATTAATTATCTTAAAAAAAAGTAAAGGAGGAAAAGCAATGTCTAAAAAAATCGAAGAGTTTATGGCGAAGGTAGCAGCAAAGAATCCCGGTGAAGTGGAATTCCATCAGGCGGTAAGAGAAGTAGCAGAGTCGTTAGCAGCTTTCATCGAGAAGAATCCCAAATACGAAAAAGCAAAAATTCTGGAGAGGATGGTAGAGCCGGAGAGGGTAATTATGTTTAGGGTCCCCTGGACGGACGATAAAGGCGAGATCCAGATAAATAGAGGCTATCGCATCGAAATGAATAGCGCTATTGGCCCATATAAGGGCGGGATACGTTTACATCCCAGCGTCAACTTAGGTATATTGAAATTTTTGGCCTTTGAGCAGGTCTTTAAAAATAGCCTGACCACGCTTCCTATGGGCGGCGGAAAAGGCGGTTCGGATTTTGATCCTAAAGGAAAATCAGATAACGAGGTAATGAGGTTCTGCCAGAGTTTTATGACGGAATTAGAGAGGCATATCGGCCCGGATACGGATGTTCCGGCAGGCGATATCGGAGTAGGCGGACGTGAAATCGGCTATATGTTCGGCCAATATAAACGGCTGCGCAATGAATTCAGCGGTGTGCTTACGGGCAAGGGTTTGAATTGGGGCGGGAGTTTAATCCGTCCTGAAGCCACGGGTTACGGCTGCGTATATTTTGTAGAAGAGATGCTTAAAACCAAAGGAGAATCTTTTAAAGGCAAGGTTTGCGCGGTCTCCGGCTCCGGAAATGTCGCTCAATATACCGTAGAGAAACTAATACAGTTGGGGGCAAAGGTCGTGACATTGTCCGATTCCGACGGTTATATTTATGACAAAGACGGCATTGATAAAAAAGAATTAAATTGCGTGCTTGAGCTTAAAAATGTGCGCCGCGGCCGCATAAAGGAATGCGCCAAGGAATTCAACTGTAAATATTTCGAGAAACAGAAACCCTGGGAGGTCAAATGCGATATCGCTTTTCCTTCTGCTACTCAAAATGAAATAGACGAAAAAGACGCCAAGACCCTCGTCAAGAACGGCTGTATCGCTGTCGGCGAAGGGGCGAATATGCCTTCTACTCCGGAAGCGGTCAGTGTCTTCCAAAAGGCAAGGATTCTCTATGCGCCTGGTAAGGCATCTAATGCCGGCGGGGTGGCGACTTCAGGGTTGGAGATGTCACAGAACAGTATGAGGTTATCCTGGTCGCGCGAAGAAGTGGACAGAAAACTCCACGATATTATGATCGCTATCCATGAACAGTGCGTCAAATACGGCAAAGAAGGCAATTACGTGGATTATGTCAAAGGCGCTAATATCGCCGGCTTTGTCAAAGTAGCCGATGCAATGCTGGACCAGGGGTTAGTTTAATATTTTGTTGGTCATTTAAAATATGCCTCTCTTTAGAGTTTCAAGAGAGGCATATTTTTTATTGCAAATAAACACAAAGAGGGTATAATTTCCCTTGGAGCAATAAATAAAATGAAAAAAATCGGTTTTGATAACGAGAAATATCTTAGGGAACAGAGCGCGGCGATCCTGGATAGAGTGAAAAAACTTGGCAATAAACTCTACCTGGAATTTGGAGGTAAGCTTTGTTTTGATTATCACGCCGCCAGGGTCCTGCCTGGATATGACCCGAATGTCAAGATAAGGCTATTGCAGCAGTTGAAGGATAAGCTGGATATCGTGCTGGGGATATACGCCGGCGATATTGAAAAGGGAAGGGTGCGCGGTGATTTTGGGATCACTTATGACGCGGCCACCCTGAAGCTGATAGACGACCTGAGAAAATGGGGTTTGGATATATTGGCGGTAGTGATCACCCGTTTCAATAATCAATCCGCCGCGGTTATGTTTAAGAATAAACTGGAGCGCCGGGGGGTAAAGGTCTATCTGCATTATCCCATAGATGGTTATCCTGCCGACGTGGATTTGATCACCGGCGATAAGGGTTTCGGCAAGAACGAATATATTGAGACTAAAAATCCTATAGTAGTAGTCACTGCGCCCGGCCCGAACAGCGGCAAGCTTTCGATCTGCCTTTCTCAGCTCTATCAGGAACATAAGCGGGGAGTAAACGCCGGTTACGCTAAATTTGAGACATTCCCTATCTGGAATCTTCCGCTTAAGCATCCGGTAAATGTCGCCTATGAAGCAGCTACTGCCGATATACAAGATTTCAATCTGGTGGATCCTTTCCATCTGAATAAATACAATAAGACCGCCATAAATTATAACCGCGATGTGGAGAGCTTTCCGATATTAAAATTAATATTAAGCAGGATATTTGACAAAAATCTGAATCTGCCGATGTATAATTCGCCTACCGATATGGGGGTTAATCGCGCCGGCTTTGGTATCGTGGATGATAAAGTGGTCCAGGATGCCGCCAGGCAGGAATTGATCAGGAGGTATTTCAGGTATAATACGGAATATGTTTTGGGGATAGAAAAGAAAGAGACGGTAGACAGGGTGATGCTTTTGATGGAAGAGCTGGGCGTAAAGGTTACGGACAGGCCGGTAGTAGAAATAGCCAGGAAGGCGGCAGAGGAAGCAGAGGCAGGCGGCAAAGGCAATGAAGGCATATATTGTGGCGCCGCTATCCAGTTATCCGACGGCCGGATCCTCACCGGTAAGAACTCCAAGCTGATGCATGCAGCCTCAAGCCTGGTATTGAACGCTTTAAAAGTCCTGGCGAATATCCCCGATGAGATACTCCTACTTTCTCCTCATATAATAAATCAGATCGCTAAACTAAAAGAGGGCATTTTGAATGCGGAATCAGAGAGCCTTGACCTCGAAGAGACCCTGATCGCGCTTTCTATCAGCGCGACCACAAATCATACGGCAGAACTGGCGATGAACAAGCTAGTAGAGTTGAATACTTGCGAAGTGCATATGACACATATTCCCACCCCTGGCGACGAGGTTGGCTTAAAAAGGCTGGGCGTTAATTTGACTACAGATGGGAAATTTTCTTCCCGCAATCTCTTTGTAACATAACGCATACCATTTTTTCTTATGGCCATTAAAATAAACAGGAATACGGTTTATTTTTTATTTTTCATTGCTTCCCTATTTTTCCTCTGGTATTGGGGAAGGTTAGTCCATTTTGATACGGGCGCCATCGAAGCCTCTTTAAAGAAACTCCCTCTTTTTTATGCGGGCATTATCTTTGTCGCTTTGTATGTTATAGTCACTTTTTTCGTCTGGCTCTCCAAGGATGCTTTTAAATTCATAGCAGCAGTTTTATTCGGGGCATATATGAGCACTCTATTTGTCTATCTTGCCGAAATCATAAACGCCGTTATATTATTCGGCCTTAGCCGGCATCTCGGCCGCGGCTTTGTCGAGAAGCATCTCCAGGCTAAGTATAATAACCTGGATAAAAAATTAGGGAGCATAAATTTCTTCTGGCTTTTTCTTTTTAGGGCGGTGCCGTTATTCCCTTTTAGATTTCTGGATTTAGCCTGCGGCCTGACCCGTATCTCTTTTAAAAGGTATTTTTTGGCGGTGATCCTCGGTTCGCCGTTAAGGATTTTTTGGGTCCAGTATGTCCTTAGCGGGGTAGGCAAAAGCATATTCCATAACCCCTATGCCCTCTCGGAATATCTACTGCAAAATAAGCCTTTGTTTATCTTTAGTTTAGCTTATTTAATATTAGCTATTTTAGTAGCGTTTAAGGTAAAACGTAAGGAGAAATCTTCATGTCTGTAACTATAAAATTTTTAGGCGGTGTAGGGACTGTTACGGGTTCCAGCCATCTTGTTGCTGCCGATAAAACCAGCGTTATCCTTGATTGCGGGCTCTTTCAGGGCCGCCGCGACGAGTTTTATAGGATAAATACTACTTTTAATTACAATCCGCATAAGATAAACGCGCTTGTGCTGTCGCATGCGCATATTGATCATTGCGGCAATATCCCCAATTTAATCAAGCAGGGCTTACGCTGCAAAATTTACGCTACTTCCGCGACAAAAGACTTAGCGAAACTTATGTTAGAAGATTCCGGTAAAATTCAGGAAGAAGATATAAAATACGTCAATAAAATTAATAGGAGGTTGGGCTTACCCATGCGCAAGCCGCTTTATACCAAAAGAGAAGCCAGTAAAGTTAGCAAGCGGTTTCATTCGCTTGCCTATGGGGAAAAATCCTGTGTTGCGAAAGATATATTCGCCACTCTCTATGATGCCGGCCATATCTTAGGTTCCAGCATCGTCGTATTGAATATAAAAGAAGGCGCAAAGGAGATGCGTTTGGGTTACGCGGTAGACTTGGGAAGAAAGAGCCTTCCTTTGCTTGGGGATCCTGTTATCCCGCCGAAGCTTGATTATTTGATTTTAGAGAGCACCTATGGCGGAAGGCTGCATGCCCCCATAGAAGAAGCTAAGACTAAACTTCGCGATGCTATTAATCGCACGGTAGCGCGTAAAGGCAAGATCCTTATTCCTTCATTTACCCTGGAACGCACACAGGAAGTGGTCTATTTTTTAAATGAGCTTTTAAAAGAAAAGTCAATTGCCCCTATACCTATATATGTGGATAGCCCGCTGGCCACGGATATAACGGATATATTTAAATACCATATTGATTTTTTGGATGAAGAGACCAGAAAAGATATTAGTAACGGTGAGGGGCCCTTTGAATTTTTGAACCTGAAATATATACACGATCAGCAAGAATCCAAGGCCCTGAATAATGATAAGCGGCCGATGATCATTATTGCCGGTTCCGGGATGTGCGAATCCGGTAGGATCCTGCACCATCTTCAGAATAATATCGGGGAATCAAGGAATACCATATTGGTCGTGGGTTATATGGCGCAGGATACCTTAGGCAGGAGGATCGTAGAAAAGGCGCGTTTTGTGCGGATATTCGGAGTGGAACATGAACTGAATGCCGAGGTGGCGGTCATAAACGCTTTTTCGGGGCACGCGGATAAAAACGATCTCGTTGATTTTGCCTTAAACTGCCGTCCTTTAAAGCGCGTATTTTTAGTCCACGCAGAACCGGACCAGTCCAGGGTTTTATCGGAGGCGCTTATCCAAAAAGGCCTTAGCGTGTACATACCTTCGAAAAACGAAGAGATCCTTTTGCCGTAAAACAAGTTTTCACTTGACAATAAAAACGTGGCGTGTTAATTTAATAATGGTTCTTTTATTTTTTTAGGGCTATTTTGTGATAGGTTTCACAAAGTTGTACCCCACCTCTAAATTCCCAGAGCAGTTAAGATGTCTAAGGTATATTATATTGAATCTTCCCAATTAAACGCTTTCTTTAACCGGGTAAAAGAAGGTTATAAGGTATTTTCTCCGGCTATAAAAGATAAGAATGCAAAAGAGATAGATTACTACTATCGTAATATAAATAGCGATACCTCTTTTGTATATAATAGCTACCGCACGGTCGAGCCCCTAAAATCTTTTTTTACTTCTGCCTGCGAGAAGGTAACGGATTATTTTTCACCTGAAAAAAATATTACCGAGGTAGCAGGTAAGGCTATTATTTTTGGCGTTAAAAGTTGTGATATCGTAGGGCATAAGATACAGGATTTTGTCTTCTTGGAGGGCGTGGAGGTCGATTCTTTATACGCCGCCAGGAGAGAAAATACCATTCTTATCTCCAGCGATTTCACGGATTTTAAAGAAGTCTGCCATTGCCTTGCCTGGGATATCCTGCCGCACCCGACAGCCGGATTCGATCTTAATCTTTCGCCGTTAAATGAAGGTTATCTGGTGGAGGCAGGCTCCAGGAAAGGCGAGGAGCTGATAGGGCAATACAAAGATTATTTTATTCCTGCCAAAGAGGTGCAGATTTCTGCGCGCCGGACAAAAAGAGATAACCTTATTGACCGCCTAAAAAAACATCTTCTTACGCAAAGCTTAGTTCCTAAGGATATGGTGCAAAAAATAGTCAAGGAAGGCTATAGTTTTGATACCTGGCAGCAGTTCATGCTTACCTGTGTAGAATGCGGTGGTTGTAATTTGATCTGCGATACCTGTCATTGTTTTATTTTAGCCGATAAGAAAGAAAGCCACTACCAGAACAAAAAGATCAGGGTTTGGGATTCTTGTTTATACGCAAATTATGCCCGGGTCGCCGGCGGGGCAAATCCTTTAAAGACAAGGGCAGCAAGGTTGCGCAACAGGTTTATGAAGAAATTCGATTTTTTTGTGGATAATTTAGGGATGCCTGCCTGTTGCGGCTGCGGCAGGTGCATCGAAGTCTGCCCGGGGAAAATTGATATAAGAGAAGTATTGAAGGACTTGGCTAAAAAGTCGAATAATCAAAAATGAAAAATATCTACAGGCCGATAGAAGCAACACTTGAAGGCGTCATCGTTGAGACACCGACGATCAAAACCTTTGTCTTAAGGCCCAAAGAGGATTTTTCTTTTCGGACCGGCCAGTTTATCGAGTTGACTTTGCCCGGTATGGGGGAGGCGCCTTTTACGCCTTCTTCGGATCCGAATATCAAAGAAAAGATAGATGTGACCATAATGAATGCCGGCAGGGTTACTTCTCTGCTGCACAACAGCCCTAAAAATATTTCCGTAGGCATACGCGGGCCCTATGGTAAAGGCTATCCTTTAGATAAATTCGCGGGAAAAGATATAGTAATCGTAGGCGGCGGCGTGGGTTTAGCGCCTTTACGTTCTTTATTATTCAGTTTATTTGCCGAGATAGATAAATATAATAAAATAGTCTTACGTTATGGCGCGCGCACGCCCAATGACATGGTCTATAAAGATGCTATCCCGCTTTGGGCAAACAAAAAAAAGGTGGACCTGGTGACTACGGTGGATGTAGGCAACCCGGAATGGAAAGGCAATGTAGGCATAGTCACGACCATCGTCAAGGATTTACCCGTAGACATAAAGAATACGGTTTGTATAGTATGCGGCCCGCCTATTATGATGAAATTTGTGACCTTGAAGTTGCTGGATACCGGGTTTGCTCCGGGGGATATTTATCTATCGATGGAAAAAAATATGTCCTGCGGCCTGGGTAAATGCGGGCATTGCCGGGTAGGCAAATATTACGCCTGTAAAGACGGGCCGGTTTTTACCTACGAGCAGTTAAAAGACATACACGATATCTGGGATTAAGATCAATGAAACGTTTATTTGTGGATTTGGATATTTGTAACGAATGCAAGGAATGCAAAGTATTTTGCGATTACTTTTATCATCCGCAGAATAATGGTATCGCGTCACTGCGCGAATATGCTACTTTTGCTACTATCTGCCGGCACTGCGAAGAAGCGCCTTGTGTCAATTCTTGTTATCATCAGGCGCTGGAGCGCGCCTCCGACGGGCACCTTAAACGTTATAAGATGCGTTGCACCAGCTGTAAGTCTTGCTCTATTGCCTGCCCTTTCGGGATCATATTTCAGGATTTCATTCCATACCTCGATTCTAAATGCGACTATTGCGTGGGGCAGACCGAGAGGCTTCCTAAATGTGTGGCAGGGTGCCCGGAGAAAGCCATAGAGGTAAAAGAAGTAGAAGAGAGTTTAGAGGGAAATATCTTTTTTGTCGGAGAGCATTTGGCAGTGCATACGCGGAAATGGTCAAAGGAAGATATACAACCCCCTAAGAAAAGATGAAGGCAATTTTTAATTATTTAATATTCCCTGGGCTGCTCTTTAGCGTAGTCATAGGATTAATGGCCTGTTGGATAGACAGAAAAGTGACTGCCCGCATACAGTGGCGTGTCGGCCCGCCGTGGTATCAGAATTTTGTCGATATCGTAAAATTATTCGGTAAAGAAACCATAGTCCCGCAGGGGGCAAGGGGCGCGTTTTTATTATCGCCCTACCTGGGTTTTTTAAGTGTGGCCCTGGTAGCGGCTATTTTAGGCCTGGGTGTGCTTTCGCCGCAGAAAAGTTTTGTCGGTGATTTGATCGTAGTCTTATATCTTTTGATCATTCCGGCGGCAGCGCTAATTATGGGTGGATCTTCTTCCAGGAACCCCTTAGCCTCGATAGGCGCATCAAGGGAGATGAAATTAGTTTTAGGATATGAATTGCCGTTTATTCTATCCGTAATTGCAATTATCATCAGGTCTTCCGGAGCCATACAGCTCGGCTCGATCTTGAATCATCAGTTAAATTTTGGCTCCAATATTGCCTCTTGGTCAGGAGCAATTGCCTTTATCGTATGCCTGGCCTGTATGCAGGCTAAACTTGGCCTTGTTCCTTTTGATATGTCGGAAGCCGATCAGGAGCTCATGGCCGGTGTTTTAATCGAATATTCCGGTCCGCCTCTGGCCATTTTTAAATTAAGCAAGGCGGTTATGCTTTATGTTATGCCGTTATTCCTGATCATTTTATTCTTAGGCAAAGACTTAAGCCCTTTATTCATCGTCGGTAAATATTTATTGCTCCTGGTAATTATTATTTTAATTAAAAACACTAACCCGCGGCTGCGCATTGACCAGGCACTGAAGTTTTTCTGGGGCAAGGTTACTCTGTTGGCGGTAATAGCGGTTATTTTAGCTGCATTAGGATTATAAAATGGATTTAAAAACTAGAGCCTTAACTAAATCTATATGGGTCTTTCATGCTGCAACCTCTCCTTGTAATAATTGCGATATTGAAGTGCTGGATCTTTTTACTCCGCGCCATGATGTAGAGAGGTTCGGTATAACGCTGGTAGGTAGTGTACGGCATGCGGACGCGCTTATAGTCACGGGAGTGCCCAATTATAAGACCAAAGAGAGGCTGAAAAAACTTTATAGCCAGGCGCCTAAACCATGTTTAGTTATTGCGATAGGCAATTGCGCCTGTGGTAGGATAATGTTCCGGGAATCTTATAATAGCCCCTGTCCGGTTGATGAGATTATCCCGGTAGATGTTTATATCCCGGGTTGTCCGCCAAAGCCGGAGGCGATGATCGCCGGAATTATAAAATTAATCAATAAACTAAAGGGCAAAGAATAAAAATGGAAGACCAAGTTGCTAAATTGAAAGAAAAGTTTTCATCTAAAATATTGAATTTTACAGAAAAGTCCAAGCGCAGGATTTATCTTGAAGTCAATCCCGAAGATATTCCCGAAGCAGTAAAATTTATCTTTAGAGATTTAGGCTGGCGTTTTGCCACTGCCACAGGCATAGATACTCCGCAAGGTATTGAAATACTCTATCATTTTTCTTATGACACAGAAGGCAAGATGATTTCTTTGCGGACCATGATTAAGGATAAAAAGAAACCCGAGATCCAATCCATAGCCAATATAATTACAGGCGCAGAATGGATCGAGCGCGAGATGTGGGAGATGTTGGGGATTAATTTTATCGGGCAT
>JALOCE010000186.1 GCA_023227925.1 Candidatus Omnitrophota bacterium | reverse complement strand
TCGACGTTACCCGCGCTTAAAAACAGGCAGGATTTATAAATTGCGTTGTTTAACATATGGAAGAGCCCGCCGGCAATCCCGATGGGATTTCCTGTGCCAATGCCTAATATCATATACCCGACCTGCGAGACCGCGTGATACCCCAATAGCCTTTTAAAGTTATGCTGTACCAGCGCCATCATTACCGCTGCCATAATAGTAAAGGCCCCGATAAACATAAGCACATTATTCATAGCCCTATTCATGACAAATATACTTAAAGAGACGCGCACTAAAAGATAAATCCCCAATAATTTATCTAATGAAGCAGGTAAGAACGCGGTGACCGGGACAGGGGCGCTTTTAGCGCAATCCGGGATCCAGGAATGAAACGGCATTGCCCCGGCCTTGGCAAAACAGCCGATGGCAATAGATACGTATGCCAATACCAATAAGCCGTCATTCAAACCCAGGGATATCGCATCTATCTGCGCCGTACGGCTGTAATATAAGATTATGCTTACACCTAAGAGCATTAAAGCGTCAGATCCGCCGACGATAATCAGGGATTTTTTTGCAACCGGCATTGAATCCTCATCGCCCATATTGACCAAAAGATAAAGCATGAGGCCTAAAAACCCCCAGAAGACCAAAAGTAAAATTAAATTATTCGTCAGGACCACTCCCAGGGAAGCAAGAGCAGTCAAAATAATACAGGTATAATATTGGATAAGCTTTTGCCTGCCACGCATGAACCTGAAAGAATAAATAAGCGTTAAAACAGAAAATAAACCGATGGCTAAAGCTATAAACCCGCTCAACGCATCGATTTTAAATAAAAAATTAATATCCATTCTTATTTGTTTTGACTAGTCATGCTCTTTTTTAACTTCTCGGTTTTTTCCTGCGAAGATTTAATCAGATCCCAACCGTCCATTATTTTTTTATCGGTATCCTTCTCTAAAACCACTACCCTCTCCGTGCAACAATAACAAGGATCGACTGCTGCCAGGGTAATCGTAGTGTCTGAAATAGTCTGGCCTACTGCCGCGACTTTATTGGTAGCTACATTCATGTAACTCGGAGCGCGGATCTTATGCCTGACCGGGCGATTTGTCCCGTCGGACCTGATGTAATGAAAACACTCGCCCCTGGGCGCCTCTACCCGGCCTATCCCTTCTCCCGGAGGTATATCTTTTACGTTTGCGTCAATTTCGCCTTTAGGCATCCGTTCCAAACATTGACGGATAATGCTAATGGATTCATACAATTCCAGGATACGCACCTTTGTCTTGGCAAATATATCGCCGTCTTTTTCTACGATCACATTCCAGCTGACCTTATCATACACGCCATAAGGATCATCGCGGCGCACGTCTATGTTTAGCCCCGCGGCTCTGGCAGTCGGCCCAACCGCCGCCCATTCTATAGACTGCTTTTTATTTAATATGCCGACCCCCACAAGGCGCGCCTGGATTACCGGGTCATCCATCACCGCGCCCTTAAACATATCTACTGCCGGGACCAGCTCATCTAATGTTTTCTTTAATATGGGGATGTCTTCATCCCTGATATCGCGGCGTACCCCGCCTATTTTGGACATCCCGTAGTGATTACGGTTGCCGCAGATCATTTCGAACATGTCCAACACCGGTTCGCGGTAACGCCACGCCCACATCCAGACCGTATTATATCCGATAAAATGCGCGGCTAACCCCAGCCACAATAAATGGCTATGGATCCTCTGCATCTCATCGACGATAGTGCGTATATAAAGCGCCCTCTCCGGCACAACATTTGCCTCGCCGCCTAAAATATCTTCCACCGCTAAAACATAGGCATAAGGATGGCTTGAAGAACATATCCCGCAGATACGCTCCACTAAAAAAGGAACCTGGTCAAAATGTTTATGCTCGGAAAGCTCCTCGATGCCACGGTGCATATAACCGATGACTATATCTATATCCACGACCTTCTCTCCCTCTACGTAGAGCCGGAAGAATTCCGGCTCTTCCTGTAAAGGATGGTATGGGCCTATAGGTAAAACAACTTTATGCGACATATATTTCTCCCTCGCTAATCATGGTCGTGGCGTAAAGGATGCTTACCTTCCGGCCACTCCTCAACCAAAAGCAGGCGCTTCAAATTCGGATGCCCGATAAAATTAATCCCCAACATCTCCCACATCTCGCGCTCGATCCATTCTGCGCCTGTAATTATATTGGCTATGGATTGGATCTCGGGCTTCTTTTTATCCTTAATCATGGTCCGCAAAGAAATCATCTTGCCTTCTGTGTCATAAGAAAAATGATAGAGTATTTCAATACCTTGCGGAGTATCTATGCCTGTGGCAGTGGCAAAACGCCAGCCTAAATCTCTAAAGATAAATTTTACTACTTCGGGAATATCTTCGGGATTGACTTCAAGATAAATCCTGCGCTTGGACTTTTCTGTAAAATTCAATATTTTAGATGAAAACTTTTCTTTCAATTTAGCAATTTGGTCTTCCATTTTTATTCTTTGCCCTTTAGTTTATTGATTAATTTTATAA
>JALOCE010000187.1 GCA_023227925.1 Candidatus Omnitrophota bacterium | reverse complement strand
GTTATCCCTCACCAGGCCAATATTCGTATTATAATGGCCATGGCCAAAAAGCTAAAACTTCCCAAAGAAAAGATATATTTGAATATTGAAAAATACGGCAATATGTCCAGTGCCTCGACGGCTACAGCATTATGCGAAGCTGCCAAATCCGGCAGGATCAAAAAAGGGGACATCGTCCTTTTGGATGCTTTCGGCGCGGGCCTGGTCTGGGGAGCCTGTGTTATTAAATGGTAGGTTGTTCCCGCCATCAAGCCAAGGTTCAAAAAATCCTCATCATAAAATTAGGCGCCAGGGGCGATGTCTTAAGGACTACTCCTATTTTACGCGGCCTAAAGAAAAAATACCCGCAAAGTTTTATCTCCTGGCTTACCCAGCCGGAGAGTAAAGACCTCTTAAAAGATAACTCCCTTATTGACCGGCTTTTTCTCTACAGTCTGAAAACAATACAAGGATTAGAGATTGAAAAATTTGATATATTAATTTGTCTGGATAAGGAGACAGAGGCAATATCTCTAGCCAGCCGGATACAGTCAAAAAAGAAGATAGGCTTTGGGCTGGATAAAAAGACCGGCAATGTATTCCCTTTGAATAAAGAAAGCCTCTACGCTTTTAACCTGGGTTTATCCGACGAGCTTAAGTTCAGGCAGAACAGGAAAACATACCCTGAGATAATCTTTGAAATGGCTGGCTTAGGCTATCAAAAAGATGGATATATCCTGAAAGTTTCTGATGCGGACAGGAAATACGCGCAGGATCTATTAAGTAAAATCGGGATTAATAATAATGATCTGATCATTGGCTTGAATACGGGCGCAGGGCCGCGTTTCGCCAATAAGGCCTGGACAGAAGAGGGCTTTGTGGAGTTGGTAAAATTAATCCACGATAAGGCCAGGGCAAAGGTTTTCCTGCTCGGCGGCCCGGAAGAAGAAAAACGCAATAAGCGCATAGCTTCTAAAGTTGGAAATTTGGCATGCGACATCGGCTGTTATCATAGCCTTGGCCAATTCATGGCTATTGTTGAGGCGTCCAGTTTGATAGTAAGCGGCGATACCACGGCAATGCACATTGCCATTGCTCTTAAGAAACCCGTTGTGGCTATTTTTGGCTCGACCTGCGAACAAGAGATAGAGCTTTACGGCCGCGGAATAAAACTTACTTCTAATATAGATTGCCGGCCTTGTTATAAAACAGAATGTAAAAAAGAGGCTAATTGCATGGTTTCGATAAAACCCACCGAAGTTTTACAAGCGATACAAAGACTATTGCCTAAATGAAGGCGCTGGTATTTATCCCCACATATAACGAAAAAGATAATATAGAAAATTTAATCGGCGAGATCCTGAAGCTTGGCCTGGAGCTGCGTATCCTGGTAGTAGACGATGCTTCTTCCGACGGCACAGCCGGGATATTGGATAGGATCGCCCGGTCTGATCCGCGGGTAGAGGTAATGCACAGGCAGGGGGAGAGGGGCAGGGGCCTGGCAGGCAGGGAAGGTTTTAAATATGCGCTCACCCAGGGCGTTGATTATATTATCGAGATGGACGCTGATTTTTCTCATCACCCGCGCTATATACCTCAATTTTTAAAAGAGATCAAAGATTGCGATGTAGTCATAGGGTCAAGATGGATAGCAGGCGGGAGTGTTTCCGGCAGGCCATGGCAGAGGGATTATTTTAGCGGGTTAGCCCAATTCTTCTGCCGGTTTATATTAGGCCTGCGTGTATTGGATGCTACTTCCGGTTACCGTTGCTTCAGAAAAAAAGTTTTAGAGAGCCTGGGCCTGGATAACTTTTTATCAGAGGGGCCGGAAATCGTAGAAGAAATCAATTACCACGTCCAGAAGAAGGGCTTTAAGGTTAAAGAGATCCCGATTGTTTTTTACGAGCGCCACAGCGGCGCATCAAAACTTAACATAAAAAAGATCTTGCATACTTTTTACACGTTGATAAGAATGAGATTATCCAGATGAAGAAACACATTATTTTTATAATCGTTTTGGTATCTTTGGTACATCTGGGTTCTCTTTTTGGGGATTTCGTTTATGACGACCATACAGTGATCGTCAATAACGATTTTATAAAATCCGCAGAGAACCTGAAATATCTTTTCAGCCGGAAATACCTGTCTACCTTCGATGATATATTGTCGGGTTACAAAACAGATAATTTCAGCTCCGGAGAGACTACTTACCGCCCGGTAGCGACCCTGACTTATTTTATAGACTATTCCCTTTTTAAACTAAATCCCTTTGGCTGGCGCCTTACTAATCTGTTAATACATATCATCAATGCCCTACTGCTTTATCTTTTACTGAATATTCTTTTTTCCAATACAAAAGTATCATTTTTTTCCGCTATCCTATTCGGTATACATCCGCTCTACGCGGAAGTGCTTAATTGCACTGCCTTCCGGCCCAATAGCCTGGCTTTTTTATTTTCTATTTTAGCGATTATCTTATACCTTAAATTCAGGGCTAGGGCGGGAAGCCCAAGATTTTCTTACCTTTTTATTTCCCTGGTATCTTCGCTAT
>JALOCE010000185.1 GCA_023227925.1 Candidatus Omnitrophota bacterium | reverse complement strand
GCGAGCAATTATTGCGAGCGTGCGCCGAGGGAACGGATGGCGCTGGCGAGCAATTATTGCGAGCGTGCGCCGAGGGAACGGATGGCGCTGGCGAGCAGTCGCGCGCGAGCGATCATCGATTTCAGCACACTTATTTCGCGCAACCATTCGAAGATGTGCCGCGCGAGGAGATATTGGGCGCGCTCGCGCGCATGCGCGGCGCTTATGATGGCGCAGAGGTCGCCGTGGAAATCGCGCGCGATGATGGATTCGATCTCGCGTTGATCGCCCCGCCCTATTTTGATCTCGAAATTTACGTGCCGAACGATACCGCCCGCACGCAATCCGTCTCGCGATATACGTCCTTCGAGGAATGGTACGCGCGATTTTTGCTCGTCGCGCTGCGTAAATGCGGGTCGCTATTGCGCATCGGCGGCGTTCTCGCGCTCATTATCAATCAATCGCCACCGCCGGGCGCGGTTGCGGGGAAGGCGATTCACCATAAGTTTTTGCAGCGCATGATCGGCGATATGGCGCGCGGCGCGGGAGACGCGCGATTGCGCTATTTGGGCGTCATTTCGTACGCGGAAATATTATCGCGCGCGGCGGGCGACAATCCACGCGTGCGGTCGCCGCAGCCGATCTGGATTTGGCAGCGCGAAAGGATATGATCTTGCGCCGCTCGCGGCATGGCACGATCTTTTTTTCGCCCGCTACGCGCGCCCCGACGAAAGAGCCATACGAAGCACCCCGAGGTCATCCGGATTGATGCGCGGCGCGCTCGCGCTCGAGAGAATGAAAATCGTCGTGCTGAACGCGGCGTCGATGCGGCGCCCGCTCGCGTCCTCGAAGAATGTCGCGAATTTATCGTGCGCGATTTTATGCTCGAGGCACGCAGCGCGCGAGAGTGTGGCGTAGAATGGCGCGTCAGTCCAATTCGGCACGACAACGAACGCGCGAGTCGCGCGATCGTCTGCGCAGGCGGTAATCGCGCGCGCGGTCGCGGATTCGATGATGGCCGCGACGAATGGCGGATTAATAACGGCGACGCGCCCGCGCAGATCGCATTCGAAGAAATCGCCAGCCGAGCCAAACGGCGCGTCGATGCTGGGGAACAAGCTGCAATATGACGCGCGCGCGCCGGCGCGAATGCGGAGGAGTTGCGAGTTGAATGGCGACGCGAATCCCTCGAGATCCGCATCAAATCGCGCAGCTAGAACATCATATGCGCGCGCTGGTATGCTCCATTGTTGACCGCCGGGCGCGATCGCGGAATAGCGAAGCGCGGCAATCGCGAGATGCTGTTGCGTGGCGGCACGCGAAAGACCCGCCGATTGCGCGACCGCGATGAGCAACGCGACGCGCTCCGGGGTGAAGTTGCGCGTCATGCGGCCGATTTTTATGGTCCCGCCGCTGACTATCACTTCGTCCGCGCGAGAAAGACGGTCGCGATCGCTGGGAGCGACTTCGAGAATGCGCGCGATGACAGCATTGATGCGCGCGCGGTCAGCGCCGAATAGTCGTTTCTCGGCGAATTCATCGCGCATTTTGAGGGTAATATCGCGCGCGGACGTTCCCGCGAGTTGTGTTTCCGCGAGTTGCGCGACGATCGCGGATTTCATTTCGGGACGCGCGCGCCATGGGAACTCGCGATTACTTTCGCGCGGAGCATTGCCATCACTTACGCTATCGCGCGGAGTATTACCATTGCTCTCTCGCGCGCCGCTATTGAACCACGAGATAAACCATCGCTCGAGAATGGCGCGGATCTCGCCGGCATCGCGCTCGCGCGCAGTGTCCGTCGCGATGGACATAATGCGGCGCGAGACCGACCAGTTTTCATACTCGCGCTCCAGCAGCGCGCGAATATCGGTTGACGATTCGCCGACAGATGATTCATCGACGAGCGATTTTGCGGTCGCGATTGCTGCCGCGCCCGCGATTATAGTCGCGCCCGCGGAAGACGCGATCGCGATCGCGATTACCAGCGCAATAATGATGATAAATAGGTCGCGCGGCAACATTCGTGCGGGTATATTTGCCGAGCGCGAAAACTGAATTCGCGGGGGCACGATTATAATGCCGCACTCGCGAGGACGAACACAGCGCCGCGCGCGCGATATCGAGCGCGATATTGTCGCGCTGGAACTATCGCAGCTGCGCGCCGCGCATCCAGGATACAATATTCGGTGCGGCGTACTATTATTGCGCGCTGATGGGCGCGTGCTTATGGTGCGCGAAAATGCGCGGTGTGATTACGCTGGAGGCATTATTGGGCCGCCGAAAGGAACTGCGGTCGCGGGCGATCGCGATTATCGGGGTGCGGCGTTGCGCGAATTATTCGAGGAAACCGGCATACGCGCGGCTGACGTTGCGCCTGTGGGGCCCGAGATTGTTATCGTGCGCGAATATTTTCGCGACGTGTTGTTCATATTCCCGTTCGCGACGCGCGCGGATGATATTGCGGCGCGCGCGGATGGCCGCGAGATCAGCGAGTGTTGCTGGATGTCGCTCGCGGAGATAGAGCGCGCCGGCGCGAGTGAATCAACGAGCGTGCGGCG
>JALOCE010000047.1 GCA_023227925.1 Candidatus Omnitrophota bacterium | reverse complement strand
TGATGGCAATCAGGGTCACCGGTTTAAAAGATGCTTTTATCTCCACGATGGAAAAACTTGGCGAGCAGAATCTTGCGGACAAAAATCCCCATCCCATAATTAAATTTTTCTTTTTTGATCATCCGCCTATCAATGAGCGCATTAGCACGGCAAAGTCAAATTTTTAGAGATATCCGCCAGGAAGCCCTTGATTGGTGCAAGGGGAAAAACTGGCAGTGGCGCCTTTTGATCCTGGCCTGGTTTGCCTATGTTTTATTCAGGCACCTGAATGATCCGATGTATAACAGTATCCTCGGGGCCCTTAACTTAGGCATCCACGAATTAGGGCATTTTGTTTTCGGCTTCTTTGGCAATTTTTTAGGGGTCTTGGGAGGTACATTACTACAGTGTTTTGTGCCGGTTTTATCAGTAGCAAATTTTTATCGCCAGAGGGATTTTTTTGCGATTGCCTTGAGTTTTGGCTGGCTATCCACAAATTTTTTTGATGTAGCCAGATACATTGCCGATGCCCGCGCAATGGAGCTTCCGCTGGTCAGCCCCTTTGGCATGGGTGTCATACACGACTGGAATCATCTGTTGGGCAGGATGGGGTTATTGGAATATGATCATATGTTTTCTTTTTCTATCAAAGTATTAGCGGTTATCAGTATGCTGGCCTGCCTTGTTGCGGGAGGTTGGCTTATCTGGCAGATGAAATTACAGAAAGAGGAGAATTAACCATGGATAATACAAAAACGAGATCCTTAAGGAATATCGAAGAAAAGATGAAGGGGATGGATGAAGGGTCGCTGCGGTTCCACATACTCGAGAGCGCGAAAAACTTTAAGACATCCTGGGTAGAACTCGGCCGCTCACTTTATTCTGTATGGAGGGATAAGCTTTATAAAGAGTGGGGCTTTAATAATTTTGATACCTATGTTTCCCGCGAGATAGGCATAAGGAAGCAGACGGCGATGAAACTCCTGCGGTCTTATTCTTTTCTGGAACGGGAAGAGCCGGGATATCTTAAGGAAAATCTTGCTGAGTCCGCAGATGTCGCTTCGCTGCCGGGTTATGAATCCATCGATGTATTACGCCTGGCGAAGAATAAGAAAGCCTTAAGCGACGGAGATTACGTGCATTTAAAGAAGGAGATCTTTGAAAAGGGCAAGGATGCCAGAGAAGTAAAGCGCGATCTTACGGCCCTGATGAGGCAGAGAGAAGAATTAGATCCCGAAGAGGCACGAGAAAAGAGGAAGCTTTCTACGGTAAAAAGATTCCTTTCCGCCTTAAAATCATTGAAGAATGAAATTGAGTCTTCGAAGCTGCTGCCCGCACCATTGATTAGAGAAGTACAAAACTTGATCAGTAAATTAGAAGCGGAAGTTTTATAGGCCTAAAAAATCTACGATAATTTTAGCGGCGCGGCTGCTTGCGCCGTTTTCTCCGAGTGAGTTTTTTACTGCGGCAAGTTTGATTTTGATATCGTTTAATTTTTGGGGATCGTCGAGGATGCCGATTACATAATCGGCAATTTTTTTAGGGCTCGCGTTATACTGGATAAATTCCGGCACGATTTTCTCTCCCGCCACTAAATTCACCATCCCGATATAGGGGACTTTCACCTGCGGACGGTAGAGCAGGTAATTTAAGGCATTCATCTTGTATATTATACAGAAGGGTTTTTGCATTATTGCGGTCTCTAGTGTCGCCGTGCCTGAACAGACCAGGCAGAAACTAGCGATATTCAAACAGTCATAAGCCCTGCCTTCGATAATTTTTAAATCCAGATTAAATTTTCCGGTTATACGGTTATAGATTCCCTGGTCTACATAATTAGACTTGGCGATTACAAATTGAGCATCGTGTTTGTTCCTGGCAATAAGCCCGCAGGCCCGAAGCATTATAGGCAGGACATTTTCTATTTCTTGTTTACGCGAACCGGGCAGGAGGGCGATAGTTGTTTTGTTTTCAGATAACCCCAGCTTATCTAAGAAAGCTTTTTTCTCTTCCTGGGGTTTGACGGTATCCAGGAGCGGATGGCCGACGAACTCCGCGTCTATCCCGTATTTTTTGTAGAATTTCTCTTCGAACTTGAAGATCACGAGCATTTTTCGGATATATTTTTTTATGGTTTTGACCCTGCCTATCCTGGAGGCCCATACCTGGGGGCTGATATAGTAGATGATGGGGATAGAGCTAGCGATTCTTTTAGCCACTCTTAAATTAAACCCGGAGAAATCTACCAGGATCACCAGGTCCGGTTTGATTTCTTTTATTTTTTCCAGGACAATTTTTTTTAAGGCGATAAATCTGGGTAATTTTTTTAAAACATCGAAGAGGCCGAAGGCGCTTAAGTTCTTGATATCGTAGAAGACATTAACCCCGCACCTGGCCAAGAGTGTGCCACCGACGCCGGAGATCTCTATGTTTGGGTTGATCTGTAGTATTTTTTGGGCGAGATTTGCCGCATGGAGTTCTCCGGATGCCTCTCCGCAGATAATTAGGATACGTTTTTTTTGCATATCTGATTTTGGATTACCAGCGCCACTCTCAATGCCTCTCTTGCCACAGGGCCGGAGACGAGAGGTTCTTTATTTTCGATGACGCAGTCAAGAAAGGATTCCAGTTCTTTTTGCAGGGATTCTTCTTTTTCGATAGGCAGGTCTTCCTTGGTGATCTGGAGGCCGGATTTTTTATATACAGATGCCTTGGCGTCTTTATAGTCCAGTGAGATATAGGTATTTTTGAGAAAGATGCGGATTTTACGCATCCATTCATCAGAGACGCGGCTGGCAGTAAGGTTTGCCACACAGCCATTCTTAAAAGTAAGGCGGGCATTGGCGATATCTTCGAATTGGGTCAGGACCGGCACGCCTACTGCTTCGATTTTTTTCACCGGTGAATTTACAAGGCCTAATACTATATCGATGTCATGTATCATTAAATCCAGGACTACGCCTATATCCAGCGAGCGGCGCGGAAATGGGCTAAGCCTGTGGCATTCAATGAATTTTGGCTCTGCAATAAATTTTTTAGTAGCGGAAAATGCGGAATTAAATCTTTCGATATGGCCGACCTGCAGGATAAGCGAGTGAGCTTTGGCTATTTTAATCAAAGCGTCCGCTTCCTTGAGGTTGTCGGTAAAAGGCTTTTCTACCAGTGTGTGTATTTTATGTTTTAAGAAATCCCGGGCTACCTTGTAATGCAGATTGGTGGGTGTGGCAATGCTTACCGCGTCGACTTTATCGAATAATTCCGAATATTCGCTATAGCCGGGGATATTTAAACTCGCAGAAACTTCATTCAGCCGGGTTTTATCGGTATCGCAGACAGCCACCAGAGAGCATTTTTGGTTTTCACGGTATATTCTGGCGTGGATACTCCCTAAGTGCCCTACTCCTATTACCCCAACCCTTAACCTTTGCATAACAAAAATGATAGCAAACTGCTCGACAAAAGTCAATGGGTATGATATAGTAGGCATCCATGAAAGAATACCGTAAACTATTCAGGTTTGCCAAACCCTATTATGGGCTCCTTGTTTTATCCGGAGTCTTTATGGGCGTGGTAACCTTATTTGATGTCTTCCGCTTAAGCGCGATTGTGCCCATCGTAGACCGTATATTTACCAATAAACCTATCGTATTTACCAGCGGAAAATTACCTTTATTTGTAGAGAATATCCTTAATTATTTAAATACCCTCTCTCCAATAAAGGTATTGTATCTTATCCTGATTGTGATGCCTATTGCCCTGGTTATCAGGGCGGTTTTCGAGTTTTTCCAGACATATATTATGTCGGATGTGGGCCAGAAGGTAATCAGGGATGTCAGGAACCAGATCTACGAGAAATTACAGATTTTATCCCTGGATTATTTTACGCAAAAGAGAAGCGGAGAATTGATATCGCGTATCACTAATGATGTTAAGCTGATCGAAAATGCCGTTTCTTACGCGTTCACGGACCTGATCTATCAGTCTTTTGAGATAGTTTGTTTTGCCGTGCTGATCTTTGTGATCAATTGGAAGCTGGCATTTATCGCGATAGTGGTATTGCCTCTTGTAGTCCTTCCCATGGTCCTGGTAGGCAAGGTATTGCGCCGCTTAAGCAAGAGATCCCAGGAGAAGATCGCCGATATAAATTCCTTATTAGTCGAGACATTCATGGGGGTAAGGATCGTCCGGGCATTTTGCGCCGAGGCCAGAGAAGTAGATAAGTTTAAAAAGCAAAACCATGATTATTACAGGATAGCCATGAAATCCATCAAGAGGATGCTTCTCTTGGGTAACTTTACGGAATTGTTGGGCGTGGCCATGGCACTTTTTATTATTTTCTATAGCGGCCGGCAGGTAATCGAAGGCCAGCTTTCTTTCGGGACGTTTACTTTATTTATGGCGGCATTACTCTCTTTGATCAAGCCGTTCAAGAAATTAAGCCAGGTCAATTCTATTGTGCAGCAGGCCATGGCTGCTAGTGTGCGTATTTATGAGATATTGGATTCCTCTCCGAGCGTACAGGAAAAGCCCGCGGCAAAAGAATTGGACGGTTTTAAAAACATTGTTAAGTTTGAAGGCATATATTTTAGTTACGGCGAACAGGAGATTTTAAAAGATATTAATTTAGAGGTAAAAAAAGGCCAGATGTTGGCTATTGTCGGCCCAAGCGGAGTGGGTAAGAGCACGCTCGTAGATTTGATCCCGCGCTTCTATGATCCTAAGAGAGGAAAAGTATTGATCGATGGCGTGGACGTAAAAGAAGTAAGCCTCGGGTCATTAAGGAAGCAGATCGGCATTGTAACCCAAGAAATCATTCTTTTTAATGACACTATAAGGGCTAATATCGCTTATGGCAAGCCCGGGGTTTCAGAGCAGGAGATACAAGAGGCAGCCAGGCAGGCCCATGCCCATGATTTTATCAAAAATTTATCCTCGGGTTACGAAACGATTATAGGTGACAGGGGGATGAAGATTTCAGGCGGAGAACGGCAGAGGATTGCTATAGCGCGCGCCCTGCTTAAAAATGCGCCGATTCTTATACTGGATGAGGCTACTTCGCAGCTAGATTCGGGTTCAGAACGCATTGTTCAGGATGCCTTAGACAGGCTTATCCAGGGCCGCACCGTGTTCGTAATCGCTCACAGGCTCTCTACGGTAAGAAATGCCCATATAATCGTTGTACTTGATAATGGCAGGATTGCCGAGCAAGGCAGCCACAGCGATCTCCTTGCTAAGAACGGCTTATATAAGAAGCTTTACGAGCTGCAAGAGATGCAAAAATAGTTGCATCTTATGAAGATTATGATATAATTACAGAATTACCCTGGCACAGAAAAGCAGCTGTCAGGGATAAAATAAACAATCTAAAAGGGGGAATTAACGTGCCTTCAGAATTAATTAAACAGCTTTTAGAAGCAGGAGTGCATTTTGGGCACCAGACAAAGCGCTGGAATCCTAAAATGAAGAAGTTTATTTTTGGCGAAAGAAGCAGTATTTATATCATCGATCTGGAGAAAACAGAGCAATGCATAAATGCTGCCAGGGATTTTTTGCTGGATATTACTGCAAAAGGCGAGTTTGTATTGTTTGTAGGGACTAAAAAACAGGCGCAGGAGGTTGTCCAGCAGGAAGCTATCCGTTGTGGTATGTATTATGTGACCGAGCGCTGGCCCGGAGGCTTATTGACTAACTTTGCCACCATAAAAAAGAGCATAAACCGCCTTAAAGATATAGAAAAAATGAAGGAAGACGGGACTTATGACAAGCTCACCAAGAAGGAAGTGGCGCGCCTGGAAAAGGAATTAGCTAAATTAAAGAAGAATTTCTCCGGTATTACCCAGATGGAGCGTATGCCCGGAGCCATTTTTATCGTAGATACCAAAAAAGAAGAGACTGCGGTCCTTGAGGCGCGCAGGCTAGCTATACCGATAATAGGCCTTATTGACACTAATTCTAATCCGGATATGCTTGCCTATCCTATTCCCGGTAACGATGATGCGACTAAATCCATACGCATGGTTACAACTCTTATCGCCGATACCGTAATCGAAGGAAGGAAGCGTTTCTTGTCCTATCTTTCTCAGGATGGGGTCGCTGTTAAAGAAAAAAAGGAAGAAGAGGCGGCAACATTGCTTCCGGAAGAGGAAATAGAGATCAAGGAGATCGAAGAGATAGTAGAGACAACAGAGCCTACAGAAGATGGAACCAAAGCTGTGAAAAAAGGCCGGCCAAAACAGGTTTCGGATGACAGAACAAAATCCAGAAAGAAAGGTTAATAACAATGGGGACAGATTTAAAATCAATCAAAGAATTAAGGCATATGACTTCCGCCAGTATTGCTCATTGCAAAGAGGCGCTTAGCGAGGCAGGCGGTGATATAAATAAAGCGGCGCAGATTTTACGCAGAAAAGGGCTGGAGATCGCGGCAAAGAAACAGGACCGCGCAGCTAAGGAAGGCCGCATCGAAGCCTATGTGCACCACGGCAACAAGATCGGCGTATTATTAGAAGTCGATTGTGAATCTGATTTTGTCGCCAAGAACAGTGATTTCGCTCAATTTACCAAAGACGTGGCTATGCAGATAGCTGCGTGTAATCCCGCGTATTTAAAAAGAGAAGATGTGCCGGCTGAGGTTATAGAGCAGGAAAAAGATAAGGAGCTTTTTTATAAGAGCAATTGTTTATTAGAGCAGCCCTTTATTAAGGACCCCAGCCTTACTATAAAAGATTATTTTAGTAGCCTATTGGCGAAATTTAGCGAGAATATAGTTATCCGCAGGTTTACCCGCTATAAAATTGGTATCTGATGAAACATTCTGTTTATAAAAGGATAGTCTTAAAACTCAGCGGCGAAGCCCTGCAAGGCCGGAAACTCCATGGTATTGATAATTCCGTATTAATCTCTATTTCCCGACAGATAAAAGAAATAAAAAAATTAGGCGTAGATGTGGCAATAGTCTTAGGCGGCGGCAATATCTTTCGCGGGCAGGAGAATACCGAGTCGCTGGGCTTGGATATGGATAGATCCGTAGCAGATTATATGGGGATGTTGGCAACGGTTATCAATGGGCTGGCGCTACAAAATGTGTTGGAGAAGATAAAGATCCCGACGCGGGTGATGACGGCAATAGAGATCCAGAGAGTCGCCGAACCTTACATCAGAAGAAAAGCGATCAGGCATCTGGAAAAAGGCCGCGTGGTAATATTCGTGGCAGGGACAGGCAACCCATATTTTACTACCGATACCGCAGCAGCGCTGCGGGCGATGGAGATACACGCGGATGCCATATTAAAAGCGACCAGGGTAGACGGGGTTTATTCTGCCGATCCCCTGAAAGTCAAGAATGCCAGGAAATTCGATGAATTAAAATATATCGATGTATTGAAAAAAGGCTTAAAGGTTATGGATGCCACGGCGATAAGCCTGTGCATGGATAATAAATTACCGATCTTGGTATTTAATTTGAATAAAGAAGGTAATATAAAACGGGTAATAACAGGCGAGAAAATAGGAACGGTGGTAAGATAACTACAGGGGAGGGGATAGTTATGACTGCTAAAGAGATCCTACATCATACTGAAGAAAAGATGAAAAAAGCTTTTGAGTCGGTAACTAGGGAATTCTCTGAAATAAGGACCGGCCGGGCAAGCCCTACTCTCGTAGAAGGGCTGCATATTGATTATTACGGCACGCCTACGCTGCTTAAACAACTGGCTTCTATTTCTGTGCCCGACGCGCACCTGATTGCAATACAGCCTTGGGATCCCACGGCAATAGCTGAGATCGAAAAGGCGATAATGAAATCTAATTTAGGGATCAATCCTTCTAATGATGGTAAGCTGATCCGGCTCTCTATTCCGTCTTTATCCAAAGAAAGACGCCAGGAGCTGGCGAAAGTGGTGCATGATATGTCTGAGGAAGGAAGAGTGTCTTTACGCACCATAAGGCGGGATGCCAAGGAGGCCTTGGAGAAACTGGAAAAAGATAAGGCTATATCCGAGGACGATAAATTCAGGGGCATCGAAGAATTACAGAAGCTCATCGATAAGTATACCGGCCGGGTAGATGAGTTATTAAAAAGCAAAGAAAAAGAGATTACGGAATTCTAAATTAGGGCCTCTAATCCTAAAGGATAGAGGCAGACATGTAAATTAGGGCCTCTAGCTCATCTGGTAGAGCAGCGGCTTTTTAAGCCGCGTGTGCCGAGTTCGAGTCTCGGGAGGCTCACTTGATTTTTGTAGTGGACGGCAGAGGTAAGGGTAACGGGCGGATGGCGGAATTGGCATACGCGATAGCCTTAGGAGCTATTGGGGAAACCCTTGGAGGTTCAAATCCTCTTCCGCCCATAAACGCGAATGTTATTAACGCGGGAGTGGCTCAGTTGGTAGAGCGCAACCTTGCCAAGGTTGATGTCGCGGGTTCGAATCCCGTCTCCCGCTTATTTACTTTTACGACGATAGGAGTAAAAGTACCCGCCAAATGCGGGATCTCAAAATTAACAATTTCGAAAGGAGCAGTATATGCAGATTATGGATTTTTTATCGAAAAAAGCTATCCTTCCAGATATCAAAGCCACAAAGAAGGAAGACGCGATTAAAGAGCTGGTGGATGTTTTGGTCGAAGCCGGCGATATCGAAAAACGCCACCGGAATAAGCTTATCGAAGCACTGATGGCAAGGGAATCTTTGGGTTCGACTGCCATTGGCCAGGGCATAGCTATTCCGCACGCAAAATCAGACTGCGTGGATAAGTTAGTCGCGGCCTTTGGGCTTTCCAAGAAAGGCGTCGACTTCGATTCTTTGGATGGTGAACCTGCTTATATCTTCTTTTTGCTCGTGGCTCCTCAGGATTCCGCCGGACCCCACCTTAAAGCTTTAGCAAGGATATCGCGGCTTTTAAAAGATAAGTATTTCCGCGATAGTCTTAAGGCTGCTAGCGATGATAAAACCGTGATAAAGATAATCAGCCAGGAAGACGAAAAAAAGACCTGAAAAGTATCTAAATGGCTAGAGAAATAAAATCTAAAACCAGCGAAATATTCAAGTGGCTGCATCCGGGCATAGGAATAAAACGATGGATTGGTTTGAGCGCTTTTGGCGTCATTCTTGTAGTTATCGGCTCTAACCGCCTGCGGGTGGAAGAATTTTGGGTAATCCAGATATTAGATGCGGTTATTGTAATTTCAGGAATTATACTTTTGATATTAGGCATTAAGCATTTGATGCGTTCTTTCATTGCCGCATTCTTGCCTGTTACCAAAGGAGACGAGTTAGTAGATATTTTATACCAGAGGACGCAGCTTGGCCGCGGCCCGAAGATTGTTACTGTGGGCGGCGGGACGGGCCTATCCATGCTGCTTTCGGGTTTGAAAGAATACACTTCTAATATTACCGCCATAGTTACCGTTGCCGATGACGGCGGTTCTTCGGGGCGTATCCGGCAGCAGTTTGATATATTGCCTCCGGGAGATATACGTAATTGCCTGGTCGCTTTGGCAGACGCACCCGCATTAATGCGTGATTTATTCCAGTTCCGTTTCGATAAATCTTCGGAATTATCGGGGCATAGTTTCGGGAATCTTTTTATTACCGCAATGACAAGGGTGACCGGAGATTTTGAAAAAGCGATCAAAGAAACAAGCAGGGTCCTGGCGCTCAGGGGCCAGGTAATCCCCGCGACATTAGATAATATAACGCTGGTAGCCTATCATAAAAACGGATCGATTACTGAAGGGGAAAATAATATTCCCAAGGCACATCTTTCTATAGAAAGAGTCAACCTTAAGCCCGAATTAGTCACGGCAACTCCCGATGCTCTTAGGGCAATAGATGAAGCGCAGATAATTGTTTTAGGGCCGGGATCGCTGTATACCAGTATCATTCCTAATCTCTTGATAAAAGGGATCAAGGACAGGATCATTGCCTCTAAGGCGATTAAGATTTATGTCTGTAATGTGATGACCCAGCCGGGAGAGACGGATATCTTTAAGGCATCGGATCATATAAAGACGTTGATAAATCATACCCATCCCGGAGTGATCGATTATTGTATTGTCAATGCGGGAGAGATCCCGGAGGGCATGCTTAAGCGTTACGCAGAGCAGGATTCATATCCGGTGGCCAATGACAGGGGCAATATCGAGAGCATGGGTTATCGCGTTATTGAAGATAATTTTGTAGTCAGCGATGACGTGATCAGGCATGATTCCGTAAAGCTGGCAAAGATTATCGTAGGCTTTTTAGAAGAGATATAAAAAAAGATGACACTGATCAGAAAAAAAATAACCGTAAAGAATAAACAAGGCCTGCATGCCCGTCCGGCAGCATTATTTGTGCAGATCGCCAATAAGTTCGACTCCCGTATTACGGTCAAGAGCGATAAAGAAGAAGTCAATGGCAAGTCGATAATGGGGATCTTGATGCTCGGCGCGGAAAATGGCAGCCAGATTATGATCGAGGCAGAAGGCGGCGATGCGCAACTGGCCGTAGCGGCATTGGAAAAGATTGTTACGACTGAGGAGCAATAATGTTACAACTTAAAGGCATAGCAGCGGCTTCGGGTATAAGTATCGGTCCGGCCCATAAGTTAGGCAAGGAAGATCTTGTTGCCCAGAAAGAAGAGATAAGGCAGGAGGATATTCCTCTTCAGATACAGCTCTTTGAAGAAGCGCTGATTAAGACCCGCAGAGAAATTATAGACCTGCAGAAGCGGATAGCCACGGATATGGGGCAGGAGGAGGCAGAGATCTTTGATGCCCATCTCTTGGTCCTGGAAGACCGTATGCTTATCGAAGAAGTTATTTCGCGCCTGAAGCGGGAGCAGGTTTGCGTGGCGTACATATTTTCTGAGGTCTTAAAGAAATATATCGAGGTTTTCTCCAAGATCGAAGACGAATACCTGAAAGAACGCATCGCCGATATAAACGATGTGGGTAAAAGAATTTTGCGTAATCTTTTGGGTAAAGAACGAAAGGGCTTAAGCGATCTGAAGGAAAGAGTGATAGTAGTAGCGCATGATCTTTCGCCATCGGATACTGCCGCGATGCATAAACAGAGCGTCAGCGCTTTTATTACGGATATCGGCGGTAAAACTTCGCATACGGCAATCATGGCCAAGTCCTTGGAGATCCCGGCTGTAGTCGGCCTTGAAGAAGCGACGACAAAGATAAGGCCGGGCGATATACTGATAGTCGATGGCGGCATGGGTATTGTCATTATAAACCCGGACGATGAGACCCTGCGCACCTACCGCCAAGAGGAAGAAAAACTAAAAGGAATAACGCAGAGATTTTTAACGGCAAAGGATCTTTCCGCGGTAACCCTTGACGGCGAGGTCATAGAAGTAAACGCCAATATAGAATTCCCGGATGAAGTCCCGTCGGTTAAACTGCACGGCGGGGAAGGCATAGGCCTTTATCGCACCGAATTTTTTTATATGAACAGGAAGGACCTGCCTACCGAGGAAGAACATTACCAGGCTTATAAATATGTCGCCGAAGAAATGAAACCGTATCCGGTGATTATCCGCACCCTGGATTTAGGCGGCGATAAATTCTTATCGCAATTTGAGATTCCCCGCGAGATGCAGCCTTTTTTGGGATGGCGCGCTATCAGGTTCTGCCTTGCGCGGCCGGACATATTCAAATTGCAGTTAAGGGCGATACTGCGGGCTTCGGTGCATGGCAATTTACGGCTTATGTATCCGATGATCTCCGGTATCGAAGAGATAAGGCAGGCGAATAAAATACTTGATGAGGCCAAAGATGAGTTGAAAGAAAAAGGTATACCCTTTGATGACGATCTTCAGGTCGGCGTGATGATCGAGGTGCCTTCGGCAGCGATGACTGCGGATATATTGGCGCAAGAGGCGGATTTTTTCAGTATCGGCACCAACGATCTTATTCAATATTCTCTGGCAGTTGACCGCGCAAATGAAAAGGTCGCTTATCTCTATGAGCCGGCGCACCCGGCGGTATTGCGGCTTATTAAAAATGTAATTGATTCAGGCCACGCCGCAAATATCAATGTAGGAATGTGCGGAGAAATGGCAGGCGAGGCAAGCCTGGCATTGATACTTTTGGGTTTGGGCCTGGATGAATTTAGTTTGCCACCCCAGGTTATCCCGGAATTAAAATATCTAATCCGCGCCATTACTATGGAACAGGCAAAAAATATTGCCGAGGAAGCACTCAAGCTTTCTACCGGCCAGGAAGTAGAAACCTACGCACAAAACAAATTAAGGGAGATTTTAAAATGAAACAGAGCCTGACTCAACAAAACCTGAAACGCCTCGATAAATCCAATATGCTGGAATTGCTGCTAGGGTTCCCTGATCAGTGCAGGGCAGCGCAGGCAATAGCCAAAGAGGCAAAAATAAATTTCGAAAAGAGGGATTTTTCAAAGATTGTTTTTTGCGGCCTTGGCGGATCGGCCATCGGCGCGGACTTAGTGAAATCTTATGCGTATTTCGAGAGCAAGCTGGTAATCAGCGTTTGCCGCGAATACGAACTACCTGCTTACGTGGATAATTCGACCCTGGTATTCATATCGAGCTATTCCGGCAATACAGAGGAGACTCTAAGCGCTTACAAACAGGCAAAAGAGAAGGGCGCTTTATTGATTGCAATCTCTTCAGGCGGAACATTGAAAGATTACGCCCAAAAAGATAATATTACTTTTATAGGGATACCTAAGGGGCTGCCGCCCAGGTGCGCCTTGGGTTATATGAGCATCATACCTTTATGTATATTGGCTGACTTAGGCTTAGTCAAGGATGTTGGCCTTTCCTTGAACCAGACAGTAAAGGTTTTAGAGGAGTTAAAAACAAATAACCTTGATCCGAAGATAGGCCAAAAAGATAATATTGCAAAATCTGCTGCGCTTAAGTTATTGAATAAGCTGGCGATTATTTATTCATCTTCCATACATTTTGATATCTGTGTGACGCGTTTAAGAGGGCAAATCGCGGAAAATTCAAAGGCCCTGGCCTGGAGCCACCTATTTCCTGAGATGAATCACAATGAGATTGTAGGCTGGCAGAATCCCAAAAAATTATTCAAGGATCTCGTAGTGGTCATGCTGCGGGATAATGATATGCATCCGCGGGTAGCAAAGAGGATGGATATAACCAAGGGTATCCTTAAAAAAGAAGGGGTAAATATCCTGGAGATCTATTCGCGGGGCCCTAATCTATTAAGCAGGATATTTTCTTTGATATATATAGGGGATTTCATTTCCTATTATCTGGCCATACTTTATGGTATTGATCCTACGCCGGTAGAAAAAGTCACGTATCTGAAAAATAAATTGGCGGAAGAAAAATAATAATGAAGGCATTGATACTTGCGGCAGGTTATGCGACGCGGCTTTACCCTTTGACTAAAGAATATCCCAAGCCGCTTTTATTAGTTGAGGATAAACCGATAATCGACTACATTGTAGATAAATTAGAGAGAATAGAAGCAATAAGTGAGATCATTGTAGTCACCAATAGCAAATTTATATCTTGTTTTAAATCGTGGGCGAAAGGCCT
>JALOCE010000184.1 GCA_023227925.1 Candidatus Omnitrophota bacterium | reverse complement strand
AACTAAATCATTTACTGCACACTTAACTTTTTCCCTTTTTCAACCACCACTATCCCGGATTCACTTACAAAAAACCTCTTCTTATCTTCCTCAAGGTTAAAACCTATAACAATCCCCTGCGGTATATTTACATCTTTGTCAATTATAGCTCTTTTGATTTTTGCATACCGGCCGACATTGACGCTCTCCATTAAAATCGAATCATATACTTCGGAAAAACTGTTTATCCTGACATTCGGGGAAAGTATTGACCTTTGAACGCGGCCGCCTGAAACAACGCAGCCTTCCGAAACGATCGAATCAAGAACTAAGCCTACTCTGCCTTCTTCCTTATCTCCCGAATGGACAGTTTTAACCGGAGGATACTGCTCCTGGAATGTCCTAAGCGGCCATTCCTGATCGTAAAGATTAAAGGTCGGGTTCACCTCGATTAACCCCATATTGGCTTCATAATAGGCATCAATAGTTCCGATGTCCTGCCAATATTCATCCACATTATCTTTATTACGGAAATTATAAGCTACGACCTTCATTCCTTTTTTGATCATCTGCGGGAGAATATCTTTACCGAAATCATGAGAAGATGTAATATTCTTAGCATCTGCCAAAAGTTCCTGCATTAGTACAGAATGGTTAAAAACATAGATACCCATCGAACCATAAATCTTGCTTGTTTTTCCAGGGATAGATTTTGGGTTATCCGGCTTTTCCTGAAAACCGGTAACTAACCCCCGGCTATCTACTTCGATAACCCCTAAATGCTTGGACTTATTTTTATCCACCTCGACTACGCCGACTGTCAGGTCTGCGTTCATGTCGCGATGTACATCAATCATCGAATAGTAATTCATTTTATAGATATGGTCGCCGGCTAAAATTAAAACTTCATCAGGCTTATCCATCTCTAAAGTATATAAATTTTGGTAGATTGCATCGGCGGTACCCAAGTACCAGGAGTTTCCGATTCTTTGCTGCGCCGGTAAAAGCTCGATAAACTGACCCAATTCTGAAGGCAGGAAATTCCAGCCAAGCCGAATGTGCCTCTGGAGCGAAGCAGATTTATACTGAGTAAGAATATAGATTTTTCGCAGGCCTGAGTTAATACAATTGCTCAAGGTAAAATCAATAACCCTATATATCCCCCCGAAAGGAACTGCGGGCTTTGCCCTGTCTTTGGTTAAAGGGAGTAGGCGTTCGCCCTTACCTCCCGCCATGATAAATGTTAGAACTTTGCGCATCATGATAAAAACGCTCCCGTGATCCCGTGTCTGATCATCATTACGGCGATAGCCGCCAACAATATATACATTATTTTAGAAAAGGCTCTTATACCGCTGGTCCCGATTAATTTTATAATTACATCCGCCTTGACTAAGGTAACCCAAACAAAGAACATATTCAATATAACTGATATTAAGGTTGCCATCGGCCCAAAACTATTCATGATCATCAAAGTAGTAGCTAAAGTAGCCGGCCCGGTGATTAAAGGCGTACCCAAAGGAAATACACCCATGCTTTTATCATTGGAAGAACTGGTTAATGAGCTTTTTTGGGCTCCGGGAAGTAAGAGCCGGGCAGCGATTATAAATAAAAGCGCGCCGCCGGCAATCTGAAAATCGGGGATGGTTATGCCAAGGACAGAAAAAACCCAAGTGCCGATAAACATAAAAATTACGGCAACCGCAGTCGCGGTCGAAACAGCGTCAAAAACTATCCTATTCCTCTGTTTTCTGGAAAAATGTTCGACCAGGGACAAAAAAATAGGGATATTGCCGATTGCATCAATCGCAACAAAAAGCGGAATGAAGCTAAGTACATAAGGTTTAAGCATTTCCATCATTCTAATATTATATAGAATTGTTTCCTAGTTGGCAATATATATTTAGAAATTGCTTCCAAGCCAATTATTCAATTTTATTGATGAGCAACAGACAAAGAAAACTGGTTAGCGCGGAGATAACAATTAACCACTGCAGGCCTATTCTAGGAAGCAGGTAGGCGCCGGATAGGTTGCTGGATAAAACAGCTAAATTACTTACGCTGCATAAAAGGGCAAATGAAGTTGCCTCTAATCCCTTAAGCGAGTTGCGGGCCATAAAATCCATTACCATCACGAAGATAAACATCCCGAGAAAACTGTAGATTACATCATAAAAAACCGCTGTAAAAGGAGTGTAATATAAAAAACTCAAAGTTGTTATTGCGCCGATAAAAACCGAAAAGTACAGCCATTTCTTGATATTTATCCTCTGGCTGAACTTATAATAAAGCAATGAACCGGCTATCCCAAAGACCGTACTGATGGTACTAATAGAGCCGATCCACATCTTGCCCCATTTGAAACTATCCCGCTGGATAAAAAATAAAGGCGTGCCGAAGGAAGGAGAATATTTATAAAGGAAGATGAAAAACGCTACAATCAATATTTTTTTGTCGCCAAAGATTTTTTTTAGATCAAACAACAACGAAGAAAACCCGGGCGGCTTTCCCTGTTTTTCTTCTTGGTAAAAAAATGCGGGCAGCATAACTAAAAGATAGACCGGAATAAGCAATAAAAA
>JALOCE010000183.1 GCA_023227925.1 Candidatus Omnitrophota bacterium | reverse complement strand
ATACCCGCAAAGATGAGCCCTGCTTCGGATGTGGCAAATCTTTCTATATTAGGCTATGACCCGGAGAAATTTTATACCGGCAGGGGCCCCCTAGAGGCGGCAAATTTAGGAGTAGAATTGGAAGAGGATGATGTCGCCTTCCGTTGCAATCTTATTACCGCCGTAGGCGATACGCTTGTGGATTATAGCGCCGGGCACATCAGTTCAAAAGAAGCAGGGATACTGATAAAATTTATCGACAAGAAATTGGGGACTAACCGGATCAGGTTCTTCCCGGGAGTAAGCTACAGGCATCTTATGTTAGTAAAAAGAGGCGCGGAAGATAAGCTCCAGGAGTTATTTTGCCGTCCACCTCACGATATTACGGGCGAGAAGATCTCAAAGAACCTGCCTCAAGGTAAAGGCGCCGGCGCGGAGATGATAATAAAATTAATGCAGGATTCGCGCGAGATCTTGGAGAGCCACGAGATAAATCATGTAAGAGTCGACTTGAAAGAAAATCCCGCGAATATGATCTGGCTCTGGGGCCAGGGCAGGAAACCTTCTATGCCGAAATTTATCGATAAATACGGTGTCTCAGGAAGCGTAATTTCAGCAGTGGATTTGATCAAAGGCCTGGGCAGGCTTTTAGGCCTTGAGGTAATAAATGTGCGGGGAGCAACCGGCTATTATGATACGGATTATGCAGCTAAGGCCAGGGCGGCATTGAAATCTTTGGAAAAAAATGATTTTGTTTTTGTACATGTGGAAGCTCCCGATGAAGCCGGGCATAACGGGGATTTACGGGAAAAAATCACTGCGATAGAAAGGATCGATCAACTGATCTTAGGGCCTATATTAAAGGCGTTTAGCAGGAAGAAGAACTTCCGGATCCTGGTTTTACCTGACCATGCCACGCCGGTTTCTCTTAAGACCCATGTTGCAAATGAAATATGTTTTGCTATGTTCGGTAAGGATGTGGTGGGCAAAGGTTTTTTAAATTACAGCGAAAAAGAAGCGCAAAAGTCCGACCTTTATTTTGAGAAAGGCTGCGAGTTGATGGAATATTTTTTAAGGAGAGAAAAAGATGCGTAAGGGTTTGGTCGTGCAAAAATTCGGCGGTTCTTCCGTAGCCAATGTGGAACGGATACAGAACGTAGCCAGGAGGGTAGTCAGTTACCGCAATAAAGGCTATGACCTGGTGGTAGTGGTTTCTGCCTTAGGGGATACCACCGATGAATTGATCGAACTGGCCGATAAGATCAATACCGGGGCCTCTGAGCGCGAGATGGATATGCTTTTATCTACGGGAGAACAGATCTCCGTCGCACTTCTGGCGATGGCAATACATAAGCTGGGCCGGGAAGCTATTTCTTTTACCGGAGCCCAGGTCGGGATCATTACCGATACCAGCCACACCCGCGCGCGCATTATAAAAATAAATACCGATAAAATAAAAGAAGAATTAGCTAAAGGCAAGATCGTGATTGTCGCTGGTTTCCAGGGCGTAACTTTAAATCAGGATATTACTACTTTAGGCCGCGGCGGCTCGGATCTGACCGCAGTTGCTTTGGCCAAGGAATTAAAAGCGGATGAGTGCGAAATTTATACCGATGTGGAAGGGGTCTATACTACCGATCCGCGTATCGAGCCTCGTGCGCGTAAGATCAAAGAGGTCACTTATGATGAGATGCTGGAGATGGCTTCCCTGGGCGCCCAGGTAATGCAGGCGCGTTCCATAGAAGTGGCTAAAAAATTCGATGTTCCTATACATGTGCGCTCGTCCTTTTCTGATAAGACCGGCACAATGATCATTAAGGAGGTTAAGAGGATGGAAGACGTAGTGGTAAGCGGCGTAACCCTGAATAAAAATGAAGCCAAGATTACTGTTTGTGATGTCCCTGACCGCCCGGGTGCTGCGGCAAAAATATTCAAAGAATTATCCGGCTCGGGGATCAATGTAGATATGATCGTACAGAATGTCAGCCATACCCGTAAGACCGATATTTCTTTCACCGTGCCTAAGGCGCAATTTCAAAAAGCGATAAAGATCACCAGAAAAGCCGCCAGGAATATTTCCGCAGGCGAAGTCATTGAAGACCAGGATATAGGCCGTGTTTCAATAGTCGGCGTGGGTATGAAGACGCATTCGGGTGTTGCGGCGAAAATGTTTGAAGTGCTGGCGCTTAATAAAATCAATATCGAAATGATTTCTACCTCCGATATCAGCATCTCGTGTATCATAAAGAAGAAATTTACCGAAGATGCGGTCAGGGCATTGCATGAGAAATTCGGGTTAGGGAAAAAGTAGGAGAATCATATGCCGAAAGTAAAATTATACGATACTACCTTACGTGATGGCAGCCAGGGGGAAGGGATCTCTTATTCTGTGATGGATAAGATCCGTATCGCGCAGGAATTAGACAAGCTTGGCGTGCATTATATCGAAGGCGGCTGGCCGGGCTCTAACCCCAAGGATATGGAATTTTTTAAAAAGATGCTTCGGGTGCGCCTCCAAAACAGCGCGCTTGTAGCTTTCAGCATGACCCGCAGGCAGAATATCAAAGCCAAAGACGATACAAATA
>JALOCE010000046.1 GCA_023227925.1 Candidatus Omnitrophota bacterium | reverse complement strand
CAGGAATATAAATCCGATAATCAATTGATGCGGGCAGTGGATATCCTTAAGGCAATAAAGATTTATAAAGCAGAGAACAAAACTGATGCCAAGAAAGAAACTAAATAAAAATACGGCTTTCATCCTGGTCTTGTCTATCGTTATCGCTATCGAAACGCTGCTGCTTGTTTTTTTATTGCTTAGGCCGGCGCCTAAAGTTGTCAAAGTGCCGCATGTGGTAAAAGGCAGGATCGCCATAGTCCTTGATGACTGGGGTTATAATCTGAACAATTTGAGTATCCTGGATCGCCTGAATTATCCCCTTACCATGGCGATATTGCCTAATCTGGCTTACTCGCAAAAGGCGGCAAGGGAACTTAAGCTGCGCGGTTATGAATTGATCCTGCATTTGCCTATGGAGCCGTTGGAAAAATTCCGTTTAGAGAAGAATACGATCACTACTTCTATGGACGAGGCGGCTATCCTGGGCATCCTTAGCCAGGATTTAAAAAATATCCCGGATATAAAAGGCGTATCCAATCATATGGGCTCCAGGGTAACCAGGGATGCAAGGGTAATGGGGATTATTTTTGCGGGCCTGAAGAAGAAGGGGCTTTATTTCCTGGATAGCTTTGTAACGCCCGGCTCAGTCTGCGCGGAATTGGCGGAAAAGATGCATATACGTTTTGCCGAAAGGAATGTTTTCCTGGATGTTAAGGAAGAGCCCGGGTATATCATGAAGCAGATGAGTAAATTAAAAGCAAGGGCCGGGCTTTATGGCCAGGCCATAGGCATAGGCCATGACCGGAAGGTTACTTTGGCGGTTTTGGCAGAGATGATGCCGCAATTAGAAAAAGAAGGTTATAAGTTCGTTTTTGTATCGGAGCTGGTAAAATAAATGTATGTATTAGGCATAGAGACATCTTGCGACGAGACATCTGCGGCCATCGTAAAAGACGGCAGGCAGGTTCTTTCGAACACAGTTACCTCGAGCCTTGACCTGCATAAAAAGTATGGCGGGGTGGTGCCGGAGATTGCTTTCCGGATGCAACTGGAAACAATCGCCCAGGTAGTAGATTGCGCGCTCAAAGAATCCGGGATCAGCAAGAAAGATATAAAATTGATCAGCGTAACTAATGGCCCGGGCCTTGCAGGTTCGCTCCTGGTCGGAATATCTTTTGCCAAGGCCTTAAGTTTTAGTTTGAAGAAGCCTTTATTAGGCATTAACCATGTTTACAGCCACATCTACGCAAATTTTCTAAATGGGGAGAGGATCGGATTTCCTTTTGTGGCCTTAGTCGTTTCAGGCGGGCATACCAGCCTCTTTTATGTAAAGAGTTTTGATAGTATAATATTGCTGGGTTCGACTCTTGATGATGCCTGCGGAGAGTCTTTTGACAAGGTAGCTAAAATTTTAGGGTTGGGTTATCCCGGCGGCCCTTTGATCGAACAACTGGCAAAAAAAGGCAATGCGCAAAAAATAAAATTTCGCTGTTCAGGGACGAAAAAACAATTGGATTTCAGTTTTAGCGGGATAAAGACAGCAGTGCTTTATGCGGCGAGAAACAAGCATTTAAGCGAAAACGAAAAAAGAGATATTGCCGCTTCATTCCAGGAGTCGGCCATAGATACGCTAGTTAAAAAAGCATTATTAGCCTGTAAAATAAAAAAAGTAAAGAGCCTCGTTGTCGGGGGAGGCGTGGTGGCAAACAACAGGCTACGGAAAAAATTTCTTGAGGAAGCAGAAAAAAATAATCTAAAGGCATATTTTCCCCCAAAAGGGCTCTGTATGGATAACGCGGCAATGGTCGCGGGTTTAGGTTACCAGTTATTTAAAAAGGGTTATAGGTCAGACTTATATCTGAACCTGGATTTAAATTAAAGGGAGGGGCTATGATGTTGACTGATTTAGAGGTTATGAAGCGGTTAGTATTAGCTCTATTGTTGGGTGGCCTCATCGGGCTTGAGCGCCAGGCTCATCGCCGCGAAGCAGGCTTACGCACCCATATCCTGGTCTGCCTGGGTTCCTGTCTTATAATGTTGACATCGCTCTATGTTTTTGATATATATAACCATAGGGCTCCTATAGATCCTGCCCGTATTGCCGCGGGTGTTGTCACCGGCATAGGTTTTTTAGGCGCAGGCACGATTATCCAGGATAGGGAAAGGATAAGGGGCCTGACTACCGCAGCAAGCTTATGGTTTGTTTCAGGCGCGGGATTGGCTATCGGCTGCGGTTTCTATCTGGCAGCCAGTTTTAGCTGCGTCTTGGCATTAATAGTGCTTTTCTTTTTAAGGCACTTTGAAAAAATATTAGATAAGAATGAATGCAAGCAGCCGTAAAATAAAATACCCGGCGCTTATTTGAATTGCGCCGGTATGCCCTACTGGGCAAGGAGGTGGGTAATATGGCTTTCAGCAAAAAGAAGGTCGAAGAAAAGATCCTTGATGTGGACGCCTCTATGCAGGGGACTTTAAGTTTTAAGGACCCGGTTAATTTACGCATTAACGGTAAATTCGAAGGCAACTTAAACACAAAAGGTAACCTCACTATCGGCCAGACTGCTATAGTCTTCGCGGATATAATAGGAGATAACATTATCATAGGCGGCAGGGTTAGAGGGACGATAACTGCCAAAGAAAGATTAACGCTTCTGCCCACGGCAGTGGTCGAGGGAGATATTTTTCCGGTAAGATTAAATGTCGCCGAAGGGGCGATCCTTGAAGGCCATTGCTCGATGTTGCATGATTTCTTGAACGTAGAAGAGCTGGCACGTTATCTGGAAGTGGATTTGAATTCGATTATGGAATGGGCAAATACAGGCAAAGTCCCCGGAGTAAAAGACGGGGAGAGCTGGAAGTTCGAAAGGAAAGCAGTAGATTCCTGGCTTGCTTCGGGTAAGATCGGGAAATAGCTGATTTATGGCAGACGAAAAACTTTTGACAGTCAGGGATGTTTCTCTGATTTTGAATATCTCAGAGAAAGAAGTAACGGATCTAGCCGAGGACGGTAAGATACCCGCCTATAAAGTCGGCGGGCTCTACATGAGGTTCAAGAAAGAGCAGGTAGAGGAATTCCGCAGGAAAGTAAAACCGCTTCAGCTTAAGACAGAAATTGCGCCGCAGAAATATTCTCTGAGAGAGAAAATAGGCGATTTTCTCTACTTCAACGATTTTTATCTGTTAGCTACTTTCATTATAGTAGCGTTACTTTTCGTTATATTCCGGGGTTAAAAAATACATGGTTTTGAATCCGGGTTTCTGTGATTTGGGCTTTGCTAAGGTTGATGTTTCCAGGCGGGCCCGCAGAGGTTTTTCTGAAGCAGTATATTGCCCGGGAAAGACTAAAGAAGGCATCAAAGAGATTTCCCGCGCGTTGCTTAAAGATAAGCAGGATCTCTTGCTTACAAGATTAGATAAGCCGACCTTCGCGTATCTTAAGCGTTCATTCCCCAGATTAAAATATAACCCCTCGGCAAAATTAGGCTACCTCAAGCAGAAAGATAAAACTACGAAGAGAGGCCTGGTGGCGGTTATCTCCGCGGGCACTGCGGATATGCCGGTCGCGGAAGAAGCAGCCACGACTTGTGAGGTTATGGGTAGCCGCGTAGCTAAGTTTTATGATGTGGGAGTAGCGGGCGTGCACCGTGTTTTAAAGAATATAGAGACTATAAGGAAAGCAAAGGTAATTATCGTAGTGGCGGGCATGGAAGGCGCGTTGGCCAGTTTAATCAGCGGCCTGGTCGCCAGCCCGGTTATCGCTGTGCCGACCAGTTGCGGTTATGGCGCAAGCTTCGGCGGGTTAGCGGCATTATTGACGATGTTGAACAGTTGTTCTCCGGG
Source organism: Candidatus Omnitrophota bacterium (assembly GCA_023227925.1). Lineage (GTDB taxonomy): Bacteria > Omnitrophota > Gorgyraeia > Gygaellales > Profunditerraquicolaceae > JALOCE01. The sequence goes on along the minus strand of JALOCE010000046.1, from coordinate 9,840 downwards.
AGTAACGGTAGTAAATATCGATAACGGTTTCGGGGCAGGTTATTTTGCAAGCCTGATCAATAAATAATGGCAAAGACCATAAGTTTGCAAAGGGCAGTCGATTTCCACGGGCATCTGGGGCCTTATCTGGTGCTGGGATTATTAATGGGTAAGTTAGCCGTTAATGAACTCGGAGCTAAAAGGCATTTTGGGTTAAAGGTGATCGTAAAAGGCGCAAATGAAAAACCAAAATCCTGCCTTATCGACGGATTGCAACTTTCGACCGGATGCACCTATGGCAAGGGTAATATCCAAAAAATTAAAGGCAATAGTATCCAGGCATTATTTTATAATTTAGAAAATAAAAAAAAGATAAGGATATCTTTGAATAAAGATTTAATCGGAAAGTTGAATAACTTAAAAGGCCATAAGGATTCCGAAATTTTCGCAAAAAAAATATTTCATCAAGAGCCTGCGGGATTATTTAAAAAGGAGTAAGTAAATGGCGCTTTCAGGACTGGATATTTATAAGCTTTTACCAAAAACCAATTGCCGCGAATGCGGATTTGCCACTTGCCTTGCTTTTGCGATGCAGTTGGCAAAAAAAGCAGTCAGTATTGATAAATGCCCTTATTTGACCAAAGAGGCAAAGGCAATATTGGAGGCATCGAGTTTACCGCCTGTAAAATTGATCTCTCTTGGGACAGGCGAGTTGAAATTAGATGTCGGCAATGAGACAGTGATGTTCCGCCACGAGGAGAAATTCCATAATCCCTGCGGAATAGGTTTTATCATCGAGGATAATTTACCGGATACCGAGATAAAAGAGAAGTTAGAGAAGATCAATAAATTAAAGTTTGAGCGCGTAGGCCAGAAATTGGATGTTAACCTTGTGGCTATTAAGCAAAAAGGCGAGAGTAAGAGATTTGCTGAAGTAGTCAAGCTCGTCTTGAATAATACAGCGCTTGCGATTGTATTAATGAGCGATAATACCGAAGCGCTTAGAGATGCGTTAAAAATATCTTCTGAAAGGAAGCCTTTAGTTTACGCTGCTAATAAAGATAATATTGCCAAAATTGCTTCAGTGATTAAAGAATTTAAAGTGCCGTTGGCTGTAATAGCCGCGGATTTAGAAACATTATCTAATCTCACTAAAGAGTTAAATAGCGCCGGGATCACGGACTTGGTCTTGGATACCGGCCCTAAGCCGATCAGTGATAAGATTTGGGATTTGACTCAAGCCAGAAAGCAGGCGCTTAAGAAAAATAACCGCAGTTTAGGATATCCGATGCTGGTAGTAGTGGATAAAAAAGATCCTTTTGAGGAGGCGCAGGAAGCAGCTACCTATATTTCAAAATATGCCGGTATTATTCTGATAAAGGGGATTGAATCCTGGGAGGCCTTATCGCTTTTAACTTTGAGGCAGAATATTTATACCGACCCGCAGAAGCCCTTGCAGATCGAACCAAAGCTTTATCCTATAGGCCAGGTTACGGATAAGTCGCCGGTGTTAATCACGACGAATTTCTCACTGACTTATTTTACCGTATTGGGTGAAGTGGAGGCAAGTAAAGTGCCATCGTATATTGTAAGTGTGGACACTGAAGGGATGTCGGTATTGACTGCCTGGGCAGCAGAGAAGTTTACCCCCGAAAAGATTACTGAATCGCTGGATAAATTCCAAGTCAAAAAAGCAGTATCGCACAATAACCTGATCATACCCGGCTATGTAGCAGTCTTAAGCGGAGACCTGGAGGAGAGATCCGGCTGTAAAGTGGTAGTAGGCCCAAAAGAAGCTGCCGGGTTGCCCTCGTTTTTAAAAAATTTATAGAGGATGGAAAAATTCAAAGTTAAATTTTATCCGGATAATAAGGCAATAGAAGTCAAGAATGATACGACTATACTCTCTGCGGCTATCTCCTGCGGCGTCTATATAAATTCTGTTTGCGGCGGCGACGGAGTCTGTGGCAAGTGTAAGGTGATCGTAAGAAATGGCACTGTCATCACCCAGCCCAATGGCGCGATAAGCCTGGAAGAAAAAAGGCAGCATATTTATCTTGCCTGCCTGACAACCATACACAGCGATGCGGAAATCGAAGTCTTGCCTGAATCCCGCCTGGATTTTGAAAAATTAAGCACGCAGGAATTTTATACTAAATCCGAAGAAATAGAGCCGGCAGCGCCTTCTTTAAAAGAAGGTGTTTTTGCCCATTCGCCTTTAGCTACCAAGGAATACCTGGAATTACCGCCTCCCAGCCTGGAAGATAATATCAGCGATCTGGAGAGGCTATACCGTCAGTTAGGCCGGCTGCATAAAGATTACACTGCTACCCAGATGGGCCTGGCTAATATCAAGCAGCTGGGGGAATTATTAAGAGACTCGGATTGGAAGGTTACCGCTACCCTGGGAAAAAGAAATGAAACAACCGAGATCGTTTTACTTGAATCCGGGAATACCTCGGCAAAAAATTTCGGGATGTGTTTTGATATCGGGACCACTACGATTTCCGGGCAGCTCGTGGATTTAAAGAATAAGAAAGTGCTCGGCACAAAAGCCGTTTATAATAAGCAGGCAAGTTTTGGCAGCGACGTGATCACGCGCATAATCTATGCTAATGAAGAAGACGGCCTTGAGAAATTACATAATGCGGTTACGGATACAATGAACGAGATGATCAAGGAGTTGATAACAGAACATAAGATCGACCTGAATAATGTGACTTGTGTTTTGTGCACCGGCAATACCACGATGGTGCATCTTTTATTAAGCGTTGACCCTACGTTTATCAGGAGAGAACCGTATGTGCCCACTGCGAACTTTGTGCCGACTATCCGGGCAGCAGAGGCAGGCATAAATATAAACCCGCGCGGGCTCTTGTCCTGTGTGCCGGGGGTTTCCAGTTACGTCGGCGGAGATACTACTTCGGGTATTTTATCCTGCGGCTTATATAAAGAAGAGGAGCTGGGTATTTTAATCGATATCGGCACAAACGGCGAGATAGCGCTGGGCAATAAAGATTTTCTGGTTGCCTGCGCTGCTTCAGCAGGGCCGGCATTCGAGGGGAGCGGGGTAACCTGCGGCGTGCGTGCCAGCCGCGGCGCGATACAGAAAGTTAAAATCAGTTCAGGAGATTTTAAGGTAACTTATAATACCATCGGCGACGCCAAGCCCCGCGGAATTTGCGGTTCAGGTTATATCGACCTCATTGCCGGAATGTTAAGCGTTGGTTTGATCGATAAGAGCGGGAAGCTCAAGGCAGAAAGCTCCAAGCGCGTCCGTGATTCGTCCGAAAATGGAAGGGAATTTGTAGTCGCTTTTAAGGATGAGACGGAGACAGGCTCTGATATAGTCATTACCGAAGCGGATATCGAGAATTTAAAACGCGCGAAGGCAGCGATCTATTCCGCCACCGCGATCTTAGTCAAGCATATGAACCTGGATTTTTCCGCTATTAATAAAATTTTTATTGCCGGAGGTTTTGGCACTTCTGTCGATATAGATAGTGCTGTAAAGATCGGCCTGCTCCCTAACCTGGAGAGATCAAAATTCGTATTTATCGGCAACAGCGCTTTAGCAGGGACGCGGCAGATGCTTTTATCTTATGAAGCAACAAGAAAGGCAGATGAGATTGCCAGGAAGATCACTTATTTCGAATTGTCCGTTGACCCGGGTTATATGGATGAGTATATGGCGGCGTTGTTCTTTCCGCATACTGATATAAAAAGATGGGCTATGTAATTGCTATGGCAGGTAAAGGCGGCACAGGTAAAACAACGATTGCCGCTTTACTCGTCAGGATAATGAAGGAAAAAAAGCTCGGTTCCATATTGGCAATAGACGCTGATCCGAATAGTAATCTTGGCGAGGCCTTGGGGATAGAAGTAAAAGAAAGCTTAGGCGAGATCTTGGATGATATCGGCTCGCACCCCGAGAAAGTCCCTGTCAGTATGTCCAAGGACAGGTTTATCGAATACCGCGTGCAGTCGGCAATAGCCGAGGCAGAAGGTTTTGATCTGCTGGTGATGGGCAAGCCAGAAGGCCCGGGTTGCTATTGTTATGTGAATAATGTTTTAAGAGGCATTATGACAAAACTGATTAATGATTATGATTATGTTGTGATAGATAACGAGGCAGGCTTAGAGCATCTCTCGCGCCGCACAACGCGGACTGCGGATGCATTAGTATTAGTAACGGATGCAACAGCTGTGGGTTTACGCTCGGCAAAAAGAATAAGCGACCTGGCCCATAAGCTGGATATAAAAATTAAAAGAGAGGTCACGATTATAAATAAAGCTACGGGAGAAGGCAGCATTCCGCAAGATAAAGAAATAGAAAAAATTAGTTTAAAAGGCGGCTCATTGATGGATTTAAATGAAGACGCGGTGAGTATTTCTACTTTACGTCAAATAGGAGAGAAGATATGGCATCAGAATTAATCTTAGAAAAATGGTCGGGGCAGGTTTCTGTAGTAACTATCGGGGCGACTAAAGATGAAGGCGGCACCCGTTCGCAGGCAATTAAAATAGGAGGAGAGGCGACCCTGCCATTTTTATTTGCCGAAGGCGTTATCCCGCATAAGCCTGTTGTCGCATTTGAAATTTTAGATAACGCGCCGGATGACCCGCTTCTTCTGGCAGAGAAATACGTCAAAGAGCAGAAAGCGCAGATCTTATGCATCAGATTATTAGGAGCGCATCCTGATTCCGGGAATAAAACGCCCCAGCAGGAAGCTGAGTTTGTCAGTAAACTTTTGAAAAAGGTAAGCGTCCCCTTGATTATTTTAGGATGCGGAGATGACGCTAAAGACAATCTGATTTTGCCTGCCTGCTGCGAGGCAGCTAAAGGCGAGCGTTGTTTAATAGGCAGTGCTAAGCAGGATAATTATAAGACTATTGTTGCCGCGGTTTCAGCTGACGGCCATAATATTATCGCGGAATCGCCTATCGATATAAATATCGCCAAGCAGTTGAATATTTTGATTTCGGATATGGGCCTGCCATTGGAGCGTATTGTAATAGATCCTACTATCGGCGCTTTAGGTTATGGCCTGGAATATGCCTATTCCATTATGGAGAGGGCGCGCTTGGCAGCATTATCAGGAGATAAGACCGTTGCCAGCCCATTTATCTGTTTCGTAGGGTATGAAGCCTGCCGCGCCAAAGAAGCCAAGGTAGGTTCCGAGGAGCAGGCAATAGCCTGGGAGATAATTACCGCCACTGCGCTTATCCAGGCGGGCGCGAATTTATTAGTAATGCGCCAACCTAAGGCAATTGAAAAAGTGAATAAATACATAGAAGAATTATTCCGGAGCTGATATGTTTATAATCGGTGAGCTGATCAATGGAATGTACGCTAATATAGGTAAGGCGATAAAGGAGAAGGATAAATCCGTTATCCAGAAATGCGCGCTTAGCCAGATCCAGGCTGGAGCTGATGCCTTAGATGTAAATTGCGGCCCGGCATCAAAAGAGCCTGTTTCTGATATTAAATGGTTGGTGGAAGCTATCCAGGAAGTCACGGATAAGCCCCTGGCATTAGATTCCAGCAAGCCCAAGGTTATCGAAGCCGGCCTTAAAGCAGCTAAAAATAAGACAATCATAAATTCTACTACTGCTGATCCTGAAAAAATGGAGATTATTCTGCCTTTGGCAAAATCTTACAAGGCGAAGCTCATCGGCTTGACTATAAGCGCTAAAGGTATCCCGCAAAATAAGGATCAGCGTTTAGAATTGGCAGCAATGATCGTGGCTACTTGTATGGATAAGGAATTCCCCATAGAAGACCTTTACCTTGACCCGATAGTTATGCCGGTCAACGTGGCGCAGGCGCAGATGAGGGATATCCTGGAGTCCATACGCGAATTTAAAATCATCTCTGATCCTTCGCCCAAGGCGATCATCGGATTAAGCAATGTATCGCAAGGCACATGCACCAGAAGCCTGATTAACCGCACGTTTCTTACGATGGCAATCGCTTATGGCTTAGACGCGGCAATATTAGATCCACTGGATAAAGATTTGATGGACGCTGGTATCAGCACGGAATTGATCCTGAATAAACACATATATTGTGATTCATACTTAGACGCGTATAGGAGAAAATAAAATGAGGCGTAAGAGGCTCTTGCGGCATATCTTTAAATTCCACGGTATCTGGGAGAGCTTAAATTTGGCGGCAAAAGGCATAATTTATTTGTTTTTATTTCACCGGAATATGCGTATAATATTTATGTTGGGGATCGGGGCGTTTTTAGCCGGTATCTTGTTCCAGTTGAAGGGAATTGAGCTGGTGGCGCTCTGTATCACCATTGCCTTGGTATTTATGGCGGAGATATTCAATACCGCTATTGAGATGCTAATGAATATGCTCACCGTGAAATACCACGTCAGGGTGAAGCTGGTAAAAGATATCGCCGCAGGGGTGGTCCTGTTAACAGCGTTAAACGCCGTGGCTGTCGGCTATATACTTTTTATAAAAAAATTAAGTTTTTAACCTGCCGGAGCGCAGGTAAGGAGAGCTGAAATGAAAAAAATGGTCAGGATGGGTTTGATAATTGGGATTATCTTGTTAGCTGTTCTATCGGCTTGGCTGGCGATCCAATTCGATAAGAGCAGGCGTTATATCGAAAATCTGCAGTCAGAATTGGGCCTGGAGCGTAAGCAGATCATAGCTTTGCAAAAGGATTTTTCAGCCGAAAAAAATGAGCTGGAGAGGGTCGCTTTCGAATTGGAGAATACCCAGAAGCAGCTGACCGATGTGAATAAAAAACTAAAAATAACACAAGATAATAACCTTAATCTAATCGAGGAAAAGAAGGTCCTGGAAACGAAGTTGCATTCTTTGAAAGAATTAAAAAAAGCTATCAGGCAGGTTAAGGAGGAGATGCGACAGAGAAGGTACGCAGAATATTTAGCTAAAAGAGAACTACAGAAGCAGATTGACGCCGTTAAATTAGCCCAGGGAAACCGCGGCTTTTGCGTGAAAGAAGGGCAAACTACCTATAAGCCGTCAATCAAAATCGAAGTCCGCCCGGGTAATTAAGCGGTATATATAATAGGTAAGGAAAATATGATTAAAATAGGGTTAATTTTGGTTTTTTTGTTTTTTGCAAGCAATATGGGGATTATCTGTTTTGCGCAGACTTCAGCAGCTCCCTTGGGGCAAGTAGAGAGAAGCGAAGAGCTATTGAATAAAGATGAAGCCTTAAGGAAAAAGATAGAAGAGCCGGAAAAAGTATTTATTGAAGAGATTATTTTAACAGGTTTTACCTTGAGCGACGATCAGATCAAAGAGATGATCTCGCCTTATCAAAAGAGATGGCTGACCAAAAATAATATTCAGGATATTATAGACCTGCTTAGGGAGGCTTGTCAGCAAAAATCAGGGCAGGCACCGGAAATATCTTTTGAGGTAAAAGGCCGACAGTTGATTATCTCAGCCGAAGTACAATAGGGCTTATATATTTCTTTCATAAATTTTGCTTGACAAGTAGGAGTTTTTTGTTAGAGTGACCTAAGAGGAGACAGCCGATGCTTAAAAGAAAAATATTAGTATTAGCGGGTATCTTTTTTTTGATTTTGTCGTTTAATTCCTTTTCTTTCTCTCAGGTTCCGCCAGGCCAGGAGATGAGCGGCGAAGTAAGGACGCGCGAGATGGAGAAGAGAGACCAGCAATTACGCAAGCAAATAGAACATAAGAAGAAGATCCCTGAAGCTCCCCCGGAGTTAACTCCTCCCCAGCCGCAAATCGAATCCCAGGAAAAAATAGACTTAAAAAGAATCGATGTTACTGGCGCCACACTTATTCCTGAAAAGGATATAAGGGCCATTACCAAGCCTTTAGAAAATAAAGAAGTCACCATTAAGGATTTGCAAAAGGCAGCGGATATGATTACCGACCTTTACCGGCAGAATGGCTATATTACTTCACGCGCTTACCTTCCTCCGCAGAAGATAGCAGAGGGCAGTGTAGAAATCCGGATTTTGGAAGGTGTCATGGGCGATGTGAATTTTACCGGCAACCGTTATTTTAAAACCAGCTTATTAAGAAAAAAGATTACCCTCAGGAAAGGCCAGCCCTTTGATTATAATTCGATCAGGCAGGATTTGATTAAAATAAACGAACAGCAGGATAGGTTCTGCAAGACCGTGCTTGCGCCAGGCAAAGAGCCCGGCACTACCGATTTAAACATAGAGGTAAAGGATAAGCTGCCTATACATGCAGGTTTTGACTGGGATAATTTTGGTTCCCGCTATATTGATAAACAAAGGTATTCTGTCAGGTTCACGCATAATAATTTACTAGGTTTTGATGATCAATTTACTTTTCAGTATCAATTAGCCCAATCCAGCAGGTATTACTTAAAGAGTATCCGTTATCTCTATCCGGTAAATAATAGCTTGGATATAGGCACATATGCTGCCTTAAGCCGGGTGAAATTAGGCCAGGAGTTTGAAGATTCTGATGCGCGCGGAAAGAGCCAGCTTTACGGTATATTTGCCAACCAGTCTTTGCTGGACACGGAAAATTTTGATGTGAACCTCAATGTAGGTTTTGATTACAAAAATATAACCAACTATCAGGATCAAGCAGTCTCCAGCCATGACAAGCTCAGTATTGCCAAAGCAGGATTTGATATGGATCTGACCGATACTTTTGGCCGCACCTTATTTACCTATGAATTAGATTGTGGCATCCCTGAATTTTTTGGCGCAATGCATAGAAAAGATGACGGAGCCAGCCGTAGTGGCGCAGGCGGTAAGTTTGTCAAGAGCAGCATAAACTTATTGAGGCTGCAGAAACTGCCTTTTTCTACAACTTTGCTTTGGAAAAATCAGATTCAGATGAGCCCTTATATTTTGTCCGCAGCCGAGCAATTCCAAGTAGGCGGCATTACCAATGTGCGCGGTTATCCTCCTGCGGAAGTAGTAGGCGATGATGGTTATACCATGACCTTTGAATTATCTAGCCCCATACATTTAATTCCCAAAGAAATAAACGTCCCTTTCACAAAGACAAAAATTTACGATGCCTTAAGAATTATTGCTTTTTATGATTGGGGTAATGTGCATTTAAAGAGGCCCTTAACAACCGAAAATAAAAACAAAACTTTAAGGTCTGCAGGCTGCGGCATGCGTTTTAACCTTCCTCAGAACCTTTCTGCAAGAGTAGAAGTGGCCTGGCCGTTGGATAGTTTACCGTCGGACGCCAGACACGTGCGTACTTGGGCACAAATAACCAAAGATTTTTAATAAAAATACTTTAAAAAAGACTTGACAAAGTGGGTTTCATGTGGCATAATTGCTCTAATATTAAATTTTAACAGAACCAAAAGGTAAATAAATTCAATGAGTTCAGAAACAAACCAGAAAGTTGCGTTAATGTTAGCGAAGAGTAAAAAAGTTTTAGCGTTAGGGACAGCAATAGTAGTAATGCTATTCAGCTGTCCTCTTTATTTATATGCCGCTGAAAGAGTAATCGAAAGCGACCAGGTTAAATTGATTCAGGACTTCGCTGATGGTTTGAATATTCCTGATGGTGATACCTTAAGAGTTGTTTATACTGGAAGCGCATCTGATCCATCAGCATTATTGCGTGACACCAGCGGTAACCCTTCATACTGGGGTGGAAATTTTTGGTCGAATTACAGTGTTGTATTTGTCAATACCCATGGCATTACTTTTGGAGCGAATGCCAATATTCAAGCTGCATCTTTTATTGCTTCCACACTCAACATTAACAATGCCGATTTCTTAAGCGGTAATTATAAATTTTTCAAAGATGGCGGGAACGCTTTCATCATTAACCGCGGCAACATCACTATCAGAAACGGCGGTTTCGTTTTCTTATTATCACAGGCA
>JALOCE010000067.1 GCA_023227925.1 Candidatus Omnitrophota bacterium | reverse complement strand
CCGCGCGCGCTCGCGACCTCGCTTTCGCGCTTCATGTAGTCCGCGATGCGCGAATTTTGGAATAGCGTGTTCGGATCAGTCGATCGCGGGCGCGTGCCCACCGCTTCGCGATACCACGCGATATACGCGTCCGCCAATACGCGCGCGGACGTATTCACGCGCGGCGATTGCACCATACGCTCGCAGATGAATCGCGTGAGCGGGTCTTGCTTCATTCGGAACGCGCGCGTCTCGCGCGCGATGGATTCAACCGGTATCGCGCGAATATCGCCACCATACTCGCGCTCAAGCCGCACACGATAGTGAACGAGAATGGATAGCATCGCGCTCAAATAACGCGCGTCGCGGACCCAGCGCGTCGTCATTTCCGAGCAGCGCGCGCGCTCATACGGGCTCGCGGGATCAGGATGCGCGACGAATCTCATCTTGCACTGGTAGAAATACAGGCGGTCCCATGACCCATTATCGGTCGCGTTGACGACAAAATCGTAATTCGAGATTGCGATCATGTTCGCCGTGTTGCGGAAACGTTCCTCCGAGCGATACAATTCGCGGCCCGTCTGCGATCCCGGCGTGACGATCGCTTTCACGCGCGCCGCATTCAGCGCGTCGCCCTCGTTCGCCTCATCAAAATACCCGCCGCGCAGGCCCTTGAGCGACATCATCGCGGAATTCGCTTCTTTCGCGTGCTCGTGTCCCTCCGTGAGCAGCTGCATACGCAAAACGCATGCGTATTTATCCGTGAGCGCGCATTGGGGAAAATACACGGACCAGGTTTTTCCATTCGATCCGCCGCCGCCGAGCAGAACGAGCGTGCGCCCGGAATCGCATGCGTCGAGCCACGTCGATAGGTAAAACAGCATGAATTCGCATACGTCCGGCTCGACATAGATATCGCGGTATGCGCGCAATATCTCGCGCACGATCGGGCTCTCCGCGTCGTACGGGACGTATCGCGTCTCGGTGAATCGCGACACGCGGTGCTCGTGATACGATTGGATCAAGCGCGGCTCAAACGCGAGATCCATTCCGCCGCCGCCTCCTTCGCGCGCAAATTCGAGAACGCCATTGCCCACGCCGATAACATACGGTTGCGTATCCATCGACGCCGCAAAATCGCGCGTGTACAGCAGATGGCGCGCTTGGCGGATCACGCTATCCTGGAATTTATCCGAGCGCAGCGAGATCATCATTTTGCCGAACAATTTCGCAACCCCGGCGTATTTCGCGCGCTGCCCATCATCCACCGCGGCTCCCTCGCGCCGCCCAATATCCGCGGCCACATCGAGGCAAAGTGCATAAATATGTTCCGATATCATCGTAAACATCGCGTGCGGCTCCTGCATGTGGCGCCATTTATATCGCTCTTCTTCACGCGCGTGTTCGGTCGTATCGAGCACAAACTCAAACCAGCCCTTGCGCAAATCGTGATCCGCGGCGTCCGTATCCACGGTATAAAGACCGCGTAGGCTGCGATAGAGAACGCCCGCGATGGTATTGTGATCGATTGCGCCGCCATTTTGATAGACGCGCGCCGCCAAAAACGAGCGCGCGTCCGCGGATTTTACGCGCTCGTAACCTGCGGGGTCTTCCGCGCGCACCCAACACTCGAGAGAACGCATTGTCACGCGGCGCGGGCGACCTATAGACGCATCTGTCGCGTCTCCGCGCGCGATCGTATCGTTACTCGCGCCGCGCGCGATCGCGCTTCGCCATAGTTCTTCGAACGCGCGCGGATCCCATTTCGACGAGCGCATTGAAAAGCATTGCGCGAGCAGTTTATATCGGTCATCCGCGCGCGCGCGCGGACCACACGAGATATCCGCGAGAACGAACACGACGTTGCGCCATAGCGCGCGATCATCTGCGTATCGGCGCGGGAGCAACTCCGTTAACTCGTGTATGTATTTAAATTCGGCGTCGCATCCGATAAATGCCGCGATACTATCGGCGAAATCACGCTCGCGCGCCGCGCGCGTGACTACGGGCGCGCGCGTTATTCGCGCAACGCACGCCGCGATTTTCGCTGGTAACTCCACCGCGCGCTTGCGCAACCACGTTGGGCATCCGCGAATTTCATCGAGCGTGATCGTTAGGCTCAGTTCATACACCAGATTTATCGGTATTCCACCCTCTGCCGGCGCGCGGCTGCGTCCGGCGATAAGCTCATCAACCGAGAGTGTATTCATTGTTCCGCTCTCGCGCCCAACATGCCGCGCGCATGCAGCGTAAACGAGGTTATACAATATCCCGCCGGGCTTGCATGACCCGATGAGGTGCGGTTGTACAGAATATGAATTGCGATCGACAAGATCGCGCGCCGCATCCGCATCGAGAGAATCCGCGAACGCGAGCGGAATTCTCTCGCGCACGCGCGCAATCACCATTTCTCGCGCGGGCTTCGATAGCCATATCTCGGGGACGAGAATATGAATGCCGTCCTTATACGCGCGCGACGCGGGATCCAGCGTGATTTTCGATCGCTTGATGATAAAAATATGGAAATCCAGCGGGTTGCGCGCCGGCGCACAGGCGCGTACCGGCGCGCAGGTGTGAACCAGCGCACAGGCGCGCGCTCGATCCATCGCGGGCGTTGTTGATCGCGCGACCGCACACCGCGCACCAACGGTTGCGTCTGGCGCGTCTGACGCGTCCACCGCGTCTACCGCGTCCGCGGCGTCCGCTTCATACATTAATGCCAGCGCGCGCTCGCTCGCGGACGCCGGATCGGGCGCTGGCTCATCGTCGCCCACCACCATTTCGTCGATGATATTTTTTACTATATTCGCGAGCTGTATCAGCGCGTCCTGCGTAAATATGGACGGCGCGGGCGCTTCTTGCTTGCGATCGAGGTCGATCATTATGCCCGCGGGCGCGCTCGCGGGTAAATGCTCGAGAATATGCAGCACGCAATCATCGCGTCGGCAATCCTCGGCGAGCTCGAGAAACTGAACCATATCCTGCGGGTCGTCGAAGCGGTTTTTGTGATTTAATCGCGCAGCGCCGCGATCGAGAATGTGATATACCGCGCCATCTCCCGCGCTCACACATCCATGCGTGCGCAGAAACGCGAGTAATTCATGGTGCGACGCACTCACCGAATTGCGCGCGATCTCATCAGGCGCTGCGCCCACCTCAGACGCTATAGATGGCGAAAATTCCATTCCCAGCGCGATGAAATGGATCTTTTTCGTATATGTCCCGGGCAAAATTCAAAATATCTTGGCGCGCGCGGCGCATGCGAAAACAGCGTCATTTGCGCCATCGTGCGGCGCTGCGTGCATCCGCGGTCGCGCGCGCGACCAAAAAAAATATGATATCGCCATCGCGCAACGATTACCGCATCGCGCGATTACATCGCGCTGGCGCGTGATGTATTATCATCACATCGCGCTGGCGCGTGATGTATTATCATCACATCGCGCTGGCGCGCAATGTATTATCATCACATCGCGCTGGCGCGCAATGTATTATCATCACATCGCGCTCGTTATCACGCCCGCGCCCGGAAAATGAATGATCGCAGTGTCGCGCCGCGTGTCGATTATCGCGCTCGCTCCGCAATCGTAAACCGCGCGAATAATGGCATCGCTCTCGAGCGCCAGTCGCATGCGCAGATTCGAGAATAATTGTTGATCGATGAGGCAATTATAGAGCGCCGTGACGTCATATGCGCGCGCAGCACCATCGTTTGGCGGATCAACGACCATCGTCGCAATCGCCACCACCGCACGCGCGCGATCGAGGAATGGTTCCACGCAATCGACGCAACCATCAAGCGTGGATTGGCGCCGCGCCGCGCGCGCGCGCATTATCGGCGCAATCGCGCTGCTAATAATCACGTCGACAAGCTGCGCGCAGATGAATCCGATCGCGCAAATAATGAGCATGCATCGCACGAATGGGCTCGCGCCCCCATAAAACGCGCACGCGCCCGCGATTATCATTGAGCACGCGAATAGCGATAGGGTGCGCCAGCCGAGCGCGCGGAATATTTTCGCAACCCCGCTTTTCTTGCCCGCGGATCCGGTATTCATCGGAAATTGAATGATGCGTATACATTTATAAAGCACATTCAATTTGCGCCCCCCATGCGCCGCCGCAAGACCGCAACCGTGGCGAAAATAGCGCCGCGCGCGCGCGAGGACGATGATGACGATGACATCGCGCCGCCCAAATCCGAAAAGCAGCGGAGCAAAACGCCGGCGGAACCAGATTCCGGCGCGTCCGATGAAGAAGATCGCCCGCTCGAGGCCGCGAGCGATGATGATGAGCGCGACGCATCGGAATCGGATGGTGCAGCCGCGCACGGAAATGCAAGCGGCGACGATAATGATCCTCGGCAAGCAGATAGCGATGAATCCGATGCAAGCGCGCGCCCATCACGCGCGAGAGATAAAGCGTCGCGAATCGCACCGCGCGGACGAAAACCGCGCGCGCCGCAGGATGACGCGGCGGCACCATCCGATTCCGACGAAGAACTCGCGGACGAATCTGAGGAAGAGGAGTCCGCCGCCGCAGCGCCGGATATCAAACCGCGCACCTCCACGCTTGCCGACGCGCAACTCCGCGCAGTGCCCGACGCGCAATATAATCTCGAGAACGTCGTTCGCGGCGGCGTCGAAGAGATAATAGTTATCGCGCCCGGCAGCCGCCGTACATCGCAAATAATGTCGCTTTCCGAGTACACCGAGGCGATATCCATCCGCGCGGAGCAAATCGGGACCGATGGTATTAGCGGCGCGATGATTGACGAAGCGGATGTCGCGCGCATTCCGGCGTTCGCGACCGGAACATGCACCGCGCGCGACATCGCAATCGCGGAAATGAAAGCGCGCCGATGTCCGTTGCGCGTGACGCGATCTGTGGGGCGCGCGATTGATCCGGAGACGGGCGTGCCAAAAAATTATGTGGAAATATGGTCGCCGAATGAAATGATGCATCCGCCGTTCCAATAATGCGCGCGCGAATGCGCACGCTCGCGCACACGCTCATTCGCGCACACGCACACTCGCGCATTCGCGCACTCATTTTTGCGGCTCTGTGCGCGCACTCGCTCGCGCGCTGTCTATTTTTTGCATTTCCGCGTCCTTCCGCGCGCCGCATTCGCAGACGTATAGCGTCGTTGCAGCGCGCCCCACGCGCACGAGCGTCATGTATTGGCGCCCGCAATCATCACACGCGACCGGGACCGTTTTTCCCGCGGGATCATGACACGCGCGCTCGAGAACCATTTGGAATCGCTCATCCTCGCGCACGCTCGCCGCTTCGAACCATAGCGTATCCTCGGGTAATCCATCCTTCGTCGCCGCGCATATTTCGCACGTAAATATCACGCGCGCGTCGCCACTCGCGCCGCTCGACGTTGATCGCGGCATATAGCGCCGGCAGTTTGGGCAGAATTCCATTGCGCCGCAGTATATGGTGCGGACCGATTTCAAATTTGGCGCGCTCACGTATACAAAACAGCGCGCCAATGGCAACAAGCGACGCTGAAACCGCGAGCATCCCGCCGCATATTGTCGCGCTTAATTACGTCCACGGCGTCGGTCCGCGCCCCACAGCGGCGCAATTAGATCACGTGAATGACAGCCTATACGAAACCGTTCTCTACATCGATTCATTATTGCGCGCGATGGATGGCTTCCGGCGCCAAATCGATGAATTGCAGCGCGCACAATCCGCGGCGGCGGCAGTGCCCTCCGCGGCGCAACAAAAACGCGCACCAGCGCGCGCTGGCGCACACGTCGAGCTCATAACCAACACGCGCGATGAAATTCTCGGCAACGGCACGCCGTGCGGCCAAATAATGCGCGTTATGCAGCGTGATGGGCAGGAAATTTACGCGATGTGTATCGTCGCGGGCGGTATGTCGGTCTACGGCGGAAAATGTCCCATTCATTCACCTTCGTATGTCGCGCGCGCCGAAATCGCGAGCGATTCCGCGAAGGATTCGCCGATCGCGCCTTCTTATTCCGCGGTCGCACGCGGCGCCATGGACTCCGTCGCGCCAAAAAAATAACGGCATGATTGCCGCCATTTCTAGCCTTCGCGCGCCGCCCGCGACCGTTTCCGATCACAGACCGCACGCAAATCGCAACGCAAGGACCACCACCGTGCGGCGGTTATCCTTTGCGCGCTGCGTTTTTTTCAACCATGCCGCGCCCGCGCGGATTACGTGTGGAGGGATATCTGCGCCTCCGGGAAGATAAATGGATCGGGGCCGACGTCGGTGGTGTAATCGACGTCAAACACACCAATCGGCGCGGTCCAGGAGGGGTCGTTGCCGCTCCAGAACGCACCAGAGCCACTATCGGCTTGGTCGTGGGTTATTTCGCTGCTGGCTGACATGTATTCGCTTTTGCTGGATACAATATATTTCTATCTAGGCGCGCCCGATTCATTTTTATGCCATCGGACCTCACCACCAGAGCCAGCGTGACGCTGGCGGTCGTAATTATCGAGCACGCGGCCGCACCACTCCGCGGCAGCGTTGATCACCACGTTTGCGGATATTATATTCCGTCCGCGGAGGGTAACGATAGGGGGGGCGCTAGCGGAATGGTGTGCTTTGGGAATCGTTTTGCTTCGAGAGACGGCGACACGCGCGGCATCGCTATATTTGAGCATCATTTTCGCCGGTTCATGCTCACGCCAGCGTGGGACGCGATGGAGAATTATTTCATCCAATTCCTGGGGTCGGCGCATCTGGTCACCCATTTTTACTTCCCGCGCACACACACGGCCGGGAACAAGCGCGCGTTCAAGAAGAAATTCTTCGGCAAGCGCCTGGATTTCAATATCGCGGTCGCGCATTTTTACGCTGCGGCCGACGCGTATGGTATTACGCCCATCGAGGACCGCCGCTGGTTATCGAGCGCCGAGGATATGATTCCGCGCATTATTAAGAGCGCCAATGCGTTACACGGCGGCGAGAGCATCGGCGCCGTAATCGTGAGCGCGGCGGAAAAACAGATTTTTGTCCTCAAGCTCGTCCCCATCACGATTAACGAGCTGCGGAACGCAAATGATATACGATATCGCGTATGGCGCGAGCATTTTATCCAGCAGACGTGCACGCAAATACAGCACAGCGGCGTCGCGATGCACCAATTAACGATATACCGCGATTGGTCGATGATCTTCGATATTGACGGCGCAATGTTCGCGAATCCATTCATGATCGCCAAGTTACGCCGTAGCGATATCGTGCGCGAGATTAATCGCAGCATGATCGCCATTGAAGCGACAACGCCGCGCGAAAACGCCGCCAATAGCGGCGTGACCGGCGTCGCGCACGATGTTTATCGCGATGATTTCGATGCCATCATCGCGCATTCATCCGATAATCTAATAATGTCCGGCGTCGCCATCGTGTTTATCAGCTCATATCGATCGGTGAAATTCGCCCCGGAGGTGTGCGACCGCGACGCGATGATGGACATCGTTTTTGGTTGGTTATACGCGCTCGCGGTGCTTCATTCGCACGTCGGCGCCATTCACGCTGATGCGCATATCGGCAATCTGCGCATGATGCGCCTGAGATACGCATTTGGCGTCGTGATTGGTGATGTACAGCGCGCGATGCGATCGCGCCACACTGGGCATATAATAGACTTTTCCCGATCGATTATCAACCCATTTTTCCCCCCGGTGGCGCGATATACGTCGTCGCATCCCGAGGTTATCGCGCGCGAGCAGGAGCGGAGCCTCATAAATTTCTTCGCGTCGATGTATCCAGCGCACGATTCGGAGCGCGCGGTGCGCGATCTCGTGCGCGACGATTACGAGCGCGCGTTTAATATTCTATCGCTTCTCGATCCGATACGCGCGATGCGCGCGGTTATCGATGCAGTACGCGCGGAGTCGCGCGATGATGTTTCTGCGATCATATCCGCGTGTGAAGCGAAGCTTTTCGCGGGCATCGCCGACCCATCCTCGATCAATATGTCGGCGTATCCGCTCGTCGATATATTGCGCGCGTTCCCAGGCGTGGAACCATATCGTGCGGGCGCGGACACCGATGAATGGTCGCATTTTGCGCGCCCATTCGAATATCCCGACATGGCAATCAGCAGTCTCACCGCGGATGAAATCGCGCGCGCAATGGACGCGATCGACGAGGCGTCAAAAAAATGAATCGCGCCGACTATATATCACCAAAAACACATCATGCCAGAAGACGATTACGCCCACAACCACGGCGATAATTGGAACGCAATTAACGCATCCGATCCGAATATACCATATATCGCCGCAAACGGGCCGCGCGATGAGTATCTCGAGCTCGATATGGCATAATGAACGGCGGCGCGATCAACCCCCTGGTGAATAAAAGCACACCCTATCGGAGCGCAGCGTTAAATCAGCGCGCCACCGATCGGATATGCCGATATATATATTTTTTCGCCATCGTGCGCGCGTATATTATCATCACGCGAGCGATTTCGCGATAAACGCTTGCCGGCGCTTGAGCGCGGCGCGTTCGCACGGCGAGGCGAATCGCACTTGCGGATTCAGAACGCGCGCCATTTTGTCGGGCGCGAATGCCATATCGGTCGTGGTAATCGACGAGCAAACGCAATATGATCGCCCCGTCGCGGGATCAACCACGCAATCGCAGAGCGTCGGTCCGCGCCCGCTCGCGCGCGCTCCGGTTGGCGCGTACGCACACATACCATTCGATCGCGCCATAAAATGGCGCATATTTGATGAATCTCTATCGTCGCTGACCATTCGCTGGCTCATTTCGCGCGCTATATTGGCGGCGCGCAAAAAATAATCGCGCGGGCGCGATTATAATATTGCCACCGCCTCCGCGCGTCACTTCATCGCGAGAATGCCCATGAATTCGGGCATATTTTCCTTGTTCATGTATTGATCGCGCACATTCGCGCGCACGTGATCGCCGAACGCGCCTATCGCTCCCGTCTCGACCAAATGGCGCGCGACCGTGACCGCAATTCTCGCGATCGCAGCATAAACGCGCGCCCACGCGCCGCCGAATAGCGATTCGCCGATCTCGCTTTGCTCGCGCGTCGCAACACGCGCACCGCCAGCGCGCCCGCGCGTCGCGCGCATTTCCGCGACTGTAATATCTGTGAGCATCGAGAGAATATAATCCATGCGACTATACACGCTTTCGGCGCGCGGAAACATCGCGACGTGCGCATGCGCCGACCCGATCGCCATATACGCGCGTAAATGCAGATAAATCGGGCGCGTTTCCCACGTTAATCCCGTCACGTGCGGCGGAATATCATACATTCCCTCGCGCACGAACGCGTGAAGCGTGCTCTCGAGAAATACCGCCGCAGGCGACGCGCGCGGTTGTTTTTCCACTGTGTCGTCGCCGCTGCGCGCGCGGAATATGTAGCCGTAGAACACTTCGCCCGCGGTTGCGCACATCGAAAACGCGCGCGCCGCGGCGAACCGCATACGTTCCGCGCTCGGAATGTCAGCGCGCGCGAGCGGTTTGTATTGCGCGATTCCGTCCAGCGCGGGACCACTGATTTGCCAAACGCCGGGAGCGTCGCGCGCGAGCGGATGAAAATCGCGATGGCGGAATATGAACGAATATATCTCGCCCTTATCGAGGGCGTCCCAATTAATCTCGCGCCCGAGCGCGTCCGCGAATGCCTCAGCGTAAGTGCGCGCGCCAATCCATCGAAATCCGCGCGCGTCATACGATCGCGCGGTCGACATTAACCATTGACCCACGCGCGGCACCCAATAAAGCGTGATTCGCGTGCCATCGAGCGCGCGATAAACATCATAATCCGCGATGTTCCGCAAGCAATACGCGACCGCGCCGTCATCGCGAATAACATCGGGCGGCGGGCGCACGAGCACGCGAAATCCGTCCAGCGCGTCGACCACGATCCCACTCACAGCGCAATCACCATCCTCGCGCACAACAAAAAGTCCCGTTATCGCGCGCGCACCATCTTTTTTTGCGCTATCGCTACTCACGCTCGCGCGCGAAGTGCTATCGCCACTCACGCTTGCGCGCGAAGTATTACCATCGCCCGCAATCTTGATCGCGAACCCGCGATCACCAAAGAACGATGAAATATCGCGCGA
>JALOCE010000045.1 GCA_023227925.1 Candidatus Omnitrophota bacterium | reverse complement strand
AGCGAAGATCTCTGTAAGGGGTCCGGGCGTTCGATAAAAAACTTTCATCTCTTTGATGCGCTTTTAGAATGCAAAGAGTTTTTGAATGCATTTGGCGGCCATGCTCATGCCGCAGGAATAGTGATCACCAGAGAGAGCATAAAAGATTTTAAGCATAGCATCAACCGCCTGGCCCATGAGAGATTGTCTTTGGAGGATTTGCTGCCCAGCCTGGATATCGATATGGAAGTGGCTATCAGCCAGTTGAACGAAGATATAGTATCGGAATTGGAAAAACTTGAGCCTTTTGGCGCAGGCAACCCGGAGCCTTTATTTTATACAAGGAATTTAAAGTTAAAAGGCCAGCCGCAGGTTTTAAGCCGGGACACATTGAAATTCTGGGTTACTGACGGAGAAGTGACTTTGCAGGCAATAGGGTTTGGTATGGGTAGTTTTAAAGAGAGCCTCATGGAAGCAGCTTCTTTTGATCTGGTTTATAGCCCGCGGATGGA
Source organism: Candidatus Omnitrophota bacterium (assembly GCA_023227925.1). GTDB lineage: Bacteria > Omnitrophota > Gorgyraeia > Gygaellales > Profunditerraquicolaceae > JALOCE01. The sequence goes on along the minus strand of JALOCE010000045.1, from coordinate 13,260 downwards.
TAGCTGGAGAGACGAGACTTCGCTCCTCTTAGAAACGAAGGATATTTTCCTTAAATGATTTTTACGCTTTTTTGAAGGCACCCTTTTTGATACATTTCGTGCAGACATACATTTGCGTAGGATGGCCCTTAATCAAGATGCGCATTTTTTGCAGGTTGGGCAGGAATTTACGTTTCGTCCAGCGGCTTATCTTGCTGCCGGTGCCGCCTTTACTTTTGTATTGGCCTTTTCGGGTAACAAGTTTACCTGTAAGTTCGCCTTTTCCGCATAAAGTACATTTTTTAAACATATTGATTCGCTCCTTTAATAGGTAGTTAAGTATACTCAAAAAATCAAATATTGTCAAGCATAATGAATAAAGTCTTAGAAGGTTTGAATAAAGAGCAGCTGGAGGCGGTTACACATAAAGAAGGCCCTTTGTTGATCATTGCCGGCGCAGGCACAGGCAAGACAACAGTGATCACGCGCAGGATCGCCTGGCTTTTATCAAGCGGCTTAGCCAAGACCAATGAGATATTGGCGCTTACTTTTACGGATAAGGCAGCGCGGGAAATGCAGGAGCGCGTGGATATCCTTGTGCCTTACGGCTACACGGATATCTGGATCTCTACTTTTCATGCCTTTGGAGATAAATTACTGCGCGAGAACGCGCTTATTGCCGGTCTGAACCCGGATTTTAAGGTTTTGACGCAGACCGAAGCAGCTGTTTTTTTCCGCGAGCACCTTTTTGAATTCGACCTTTCCTATTACCGGCCCCTGGCTGAACCCACCCGTTTTATTGAAGCTATGATATCGCTTACCAGCCGCGCCAAAGACGAGGATATCTCGCCAAAAGAATACGTTAACTTTGCCCGGGATTTAGTTAAAAAGTCCAAAGCCAGCCCGGAAGATAAAACATTGGAAGAATACGCTCTTATGCAGCAGGAAACAGCGCTTAGTTATGCCAAATACCAGGAGTTACTTGGCCAGGGAGGCCTGGTTGATTTCGGGAATCAGTTTTATCTGGCGCTGCAGCTTTTAAGAGGACACCCGTTAATCCTGAAAAAATATCAGGAGCAGTTCAAATATATCCTGGTGGATGAGTTCCAGGATACTAATTTCGCCCAATTCCAGATAGTAAAGTTATTGGCCGGAGATAAAAAGAATATCACGGTTGTGGCTGATGACGACCAGTGTATCTATAGGTGGCGCGGGGCAGCTTACAGCAATGTTCTGAATTTTGTGGACGATTATAAAGAGGCAGAGAAGATCAGCCTGATCCGGAATTATCGTTCTACGCAACCGATACTTGATAGCGCTTACCGGCTTATACAGAATAATAACCCCGAGCGTTTCGAAGTAAAAGCGAATATCGATAAACATCTTATTGGCCTGACTAAAGAAGGAAACCCGCCCCAGCACTTGCATTTTGATACTAATTCTACGGAAGCGGATAATGTCGCTAAAATCATTAAGGATAAGGTAGGCTCAAAAGATTTTAAGTACCGCGATTTTGCGATTTTAGTGCGTTCTAATTCCGATGCGCAAAGTTTTCTGCAGGCAATGAATATGCAGGGGATCCCCTGGCAATTTAGCGGTAACCAGGGTCTTTATTCAAGAGAAGAGGTGCGGCTCTGTATCAATTTCCTGCGCACAATCGCTAACTTTGCCGATTCCTTAAGCCTGTATTATTTAGCAAGCTCTGAGATCTATTCTTTGAACCTGGCGGAATTAAGTTTATGCACGCATTACGCTAAGCGCAGGAATAAACCGCTCTATAGCGTATTCCAGGATATCGTCGATATCACGGAATTAGAGCAGGTCAGCGAGAAATCAAAAGATAAGATAAAGAATATCCTGGAGGACCTTGAAAAATTCTTAAAAATTTCCCGTGAACAGACTACCGGCAGGTTGCTTTATAGCTTCCTGACCGAAACCGGCTACCTTAAGAAACTTACCCAAAATCCTTCGCTTGAAAAAGAAACTAAGATCCAGAATATCTCCAGGTTTTTTAATATAGTAAGTAATTTTGAACTGGTAGCAAAAGAGGATCGCGTGATCAGCTTTGTCAATTACCTGAATCTTATGATCGACGCCGGCGATGATCCGCCTACTGTGGAGGCAGACCTGGATTCTGATGCCGTCAATGTCCTGACGATACATAAGGCAAAAGGATTGGAATTCAGAGTTGTATTTTTAGTCAGCCTGGTGAACGGCCGTTTCCCCTGGCCCAGGAGGAGCCAGCCTATTGAATTACCCGACGCCCTGATCAAAGAGATCCTGCCTACCGGAGATTTTCACATCCAGGAGGAGCGCAGGCTCTTTTATGTAGGGATGACCCGCGCCAAAGAAGAGCTGTATTTGACCAGTGCTTCAGATTATGGCGGCGCCCGTTTAAGGCGCGTAAGCCAGTTTGTCCTGGAGGCCCTGGGCGAAGAGACGAAGGATAAAAAGATAAAGAAAGCCACTGCCTTGGAGACGATAGAGCGTTTTGCGCCTAAAAAAGATTCTCCGATGCCTAAGCCCGCGGCAAATCTCGAAGGCAAACTGGTAAATTTAAGTTATTATCATATAGACGATTATCTGACCTGCCCCTTAAAATATAAATATGTAAATATACTGCGTGTGCCTATCATGGAGCATCATACGGTCATATATGGCCGCGCTATGCATGAGACGGTAAGCAGGTATTTTCAGTTCAAGGCAGCGGGTAAAAAAGTAGATGCCGCAGATCTCGTGAACATATTCAAAGAAAATTTTGATCCGCAGGGTTTTTTAGACCAGAAACACCAGGAAGAACGTTTCCGCGTCGGCTCAAATGCTTTGATCAGATTTTTCGAGAAAGAAGAAGAACGCAAGGCCCAGCCTTTATTTATCGAGAAAGATTTTTCATTTATTTTGGAAGGCAATAAGATCACCGGCCGTTTTGACCGGATTGACCAGGAGGAAGATGGCGTAGTGATCATGGATTTTAAGACCTCCGAGATCAAGGGCCAAAAAGAAGCAGACCAGCGGGTAAGAGGGAGTTTGCAGCTTGCGCTCTACGCCCTCGCCTATAAAAATATATTCGGGGTTTTGCCTAAACGGGTAGAACTTTATTTTCTGGAATCCGGTATTATCGGCTCAAGCGGAATAGAAGAGAGCGGTTTGGAAGAAGTCAAAGATAAGATCAAAGAAGTTTCAGGCGGTATCCGTAAACAAGAATTTAATGCCAAGCCCGCGTATATGGCCTGCACTTATTGCGCCTATAACCAAATCTGCCCCTTTGCTATTATAAGATAAATTTGTTGTATTAAAGGAAGTTTCGCGCTACAATTACAGGAATTATTATGGACAAAAGATTGAATAAAAAATATATGATGCTGGCGATCCAGGAAGCGCGTAAGAATCTCAAGAGTATGCAGGGAGGGCCATTTGGCGCCTGTATCGTAAAAGATGGGAAGGTTTTAGCTGTCAGCCGCAATACGGTCTTAAAGACCGACGCTACAGCTCATGCCGAGGTAAACGCCATAAGGGCTGCCTCCAGAAAACTTAAGACTTTCGATCTTTCCGGGTGTATTATTTATTCTACTACCGAACCCTGCCCGATGTGCTTTAGCGCAATACACTGGGCCAGGATAGACGCTATAGTCTACGGAACCGATATTGCCGATGTAAAAAAATTAGGATTTTATGAATTGGATATACCCTGTAAAAAATTAAAGTCGTTGGGAAAAAGCAGGATCGAGATATTCCCGGATTTCCTCCTTGAGGAATGTAGTGCCTTATTAAGAGAGTGGGAGGGGCTGGAGTGCAGGGCAGTATATTAAAAAGGTATATAGAAAATATTGACTTATATTAAAAAAAGCGTATAATAGCTCTTTAAAGATAGGAGGTGAAAGAATTGGTTTTGGAAAAGGAAAGAAAGATAAAAATTATCGACGGCTTCAAAGTTCACGCCAGGGACACGGGTTCGACAGAAGTGCAGATTGCAATTCTGACAGAGAGGATTAATAGCCTGGGAGATCACTTCAAGCAGCATAAGAAGGATTTCCATTCTCGCCGCGGACTGCTTTCATTGGTAGGCAGACGCCGCAGACTCCTCAATTATCTCAAGAAAAAAGACGTCAAGAAATATGAAGAGGTCTTAGAGAAACTCTCTTTGAGAAAATAAACCGAGGCTTTATATTTATAACCTAAGGATAAACTTTCGATGACGCATAATGGTATCCAAAAAGTAAAATTTGGCAGGAATGATTTGGTTTTAGAGACAGGCAGGATCGCCAAGCAGGCAAACGGTTCGGTTACCGTGCAGTATGGCGGGACTGTTGTGTTGGTGACTGCTTGCATGTCCGGAGAGATCAGGGAAGGGCAGGACTTTTTTCCTTTGACCGTGGAATATCAGGAAAAAACCTATGCCGCAGGCAGGATCCCCGGAGGTTTCTTTAAGCGTGAAGGCAGGCCTTCAGAGAGCGAAATTCTTACCGCAAGGCTCATTGACCGGCCCATACGGCCTTTGTTTCCCGATGGTTTCTTAAACGAAGTGCAGATTATTGCCGTTGTCCTCTCCAGTGACGGAGAGAATGATCCTGATATCCTGGCAGTAAACGGCGCATCGCTGGCATTATCCATATCCGATATTCCGTTTAACGGGCCTCTTTCCTGCTGCCGCGTAGCGCATGTCAATAATGAATTTATCCTTAATCCCACATACGCAGAATTAGATATAGCGGATTTAGAGGTGGTTATAGCGGCGGGCGCTAAAGGTATTGTCATGTTGGAATCCCGGGCTAAGGAAGTCAGCGAGGAGATATATCTGGAGGCCGTAAAATTCGGCTCCCAGGCCCTCAAAGACATAATGCAGCTCCAGGAAGATTTTAAAAAGCAGTTTGGCAAGCCTAAAGCTGAGGACATAGAATATAAAAGAATAGAACCCGATCTTCAGAAGAGGGTTGAAGATTTAGCTACAGCAAGATTAAAAGAGATTTATAAGTTGACCAGTCAGGGCGAGAGGGTGGAGCAGGTGCATCTGTTGACCAAGGAATTAGAGGCTACCCTTGTATGCGAAGAATGTAGTGCTGATGATGTCAAAATGGCTTTAGATGAAGTAGAGAAAAAACAGATCAGAAAGAAAGTGCTGGAAGAAAATACGCGTGTAGATGGAAGGGGTTTTAAGGAGATCCGTCCGATAACTTGCGAGGTCTCTGTATTGCCCCGGACACACGGCTCAAGCCTTTTTACGCGCGGACAGACACAGAGCCTGGCAGTGACTACTTTGGGTACAGGGCAAGACGAGCAGCTCATCGAGGCGCTTGAAGGTGAGAAATATAAATCTTTTATGTTACATTACAGCTTTCCGCCTTTTAGTGTGGGCGAGACAGCACCGATGCGCGGGCCCGGGCGCAGGGAGATCGGCCACGGCGCATTAGCAGAAAAATCGCTTTTGGCAGTTATGCCTTCGAAGGAAAAATTTCCTTATACTATCAGGGTAGTTTCGGAGATACTTGAATCTAACGGTTCCTCCAGCATGGCTACGGTATGCGCGGCCACTCTATCGTTAATGGATGCCGGCGTGCCGATAAAAGATGCTGTCAGTGGCGTTGCTTTAGGCCTGATCAAGGAAGGCAATAAAGCAGTGATATTGACTGATATTGCCGGTTTAGAAGATCATTATGGAGATATGGATTTTAAAGTCGCCGGCACAAAATCAGGGATTACCGCTGTGCAGCTTGATCTTAAGATCGACGGCATCAGCTTAGACTTGTTAAGAGACTGCCTCGCTCAATCTAAAGAGGGAAGATTATTTATATTAGACAAAATGCATATGGCATTGGCTGATCCGCGCCAGCAATTATCGGCTTATGCTCCGCGCATAGATGTATTGAAAATAAATACGGAAAAAATAGGCGAGCTTATCGGGCCGGGCGGGAAAACGATCAAAGCGATCATTGCCTCTACCGGAGCAAGCATAGATATTAAAGACGACGGGACGGTCCTAGTCGGTTCCACCGATGCCGTAAAATCCGATGAAGCAATAAAGATGATCAAGGCGATAGTCGAGGATGTCGAAGTCGGCCGTATATATATAGGTAAAGTAAAACGCATAATGCCTTTCGGCGCTTTTTGCGAGATCGCGCCCCGTAAGGAAGGCCTGGTGCATGTCTCCGAATTATCGGATCACTTCATAAAAAATGTAGACGAAGTAGTGAAGATCGGGGATGAAATCAAAGTCAAGGTCATTGGCATAGATGAATTGGGCAGGATCAACCTCAGTAAAAAGCAAGCGGAACAGAGTAGTTAAAGGTGAAAGAAAGAAGATTAAATGAAGTTCGCGGCGTTATTCTAGTTGCGATAGGGCTCATGGTTTTAGCCAGCCTGGTCAGGTTTGAATGGCTGGACCTTCCGTTTTATACCTCTCATCCCAATATTCCACCTAAAAATTTTCTCGGTATCTTCGGCGCTTATTTCGGCGGGGCGATCGTATTTTTGTTCGGCAGGCCGACCAGCTTTATCATACCTTTATTCATCATTTTATTGGGAATAAAGTATTTCCGACAGGAGTCTCCCTATTTAAGTATTCCGCGCCTCCTGGGTGTCCTCGTCCTTTTATTATCCATATCTTCCCTTATCGGCATGTTCAATCTGAAAAATGAATTTGTCAGGTTTAATTCCTGCGGATTCTTTGGCGCATTCTTATCCAATTTTGTCACTTCCTATTTCAGCCGCTTGGGAGGATTCATTATTTTTACCACCTTTTTCATTTTATCGCTGGCATTGGTTACTGAAATCTTGATCTCGTCTTTATTTATCAATACTACAAATAAAACTAAAGCTGTTTTTGGGTATATATTTAAGCCTGTTTTCGAGAAGAAAGAAAAGGCAAGGGCAACGCCAGTAAAAATCAAGCCTTCTCCTGTATTGCCTTCTCTTAAGCCTCCGCTGCCTGCATCTGTAAATCTAAATCAGCAGGCCTCAAAGCCCAAGATCCAAATTAAAACAAAGGCACCTGATTTAGCAGCAGAAGTCAAAGTCAGGCCTCAGGAGTTGAAGATAGGGGATTATCATTTGCCGTCTCTGGATCTACTGGATAATCCTCCGCCATTGGAGGCAAGGCAGATCAAAGAAGACCTGGAAGCTGTAGCGCGTATCCTGGAAGAGACCTTGGAAGATTTTGGGATTGCTGTAAAAGTCACGGATATCGAACGCGGCCCGGTAATTACCCGTTATGAACTTGAACCGGCTCCGGGAGTAAAAATAAATCGTATCGAAGCTTTAGGTAATGATATTGCTTTAGCCATGAAGGCGCAGTCAGTCAGGATCATTGCTCCTATACCCGGAAAGGCGAGGGTAGGCGTAGAGGTGCCTAATAGCCAGGGCAGTTTTGTCTATCTTAAGGAAGTATTGGCGTCTAAGATGTTCCAGGATCCGGGTTCAAAGCTACCCATTGTTTTAGGCAAGGATATTGCAGGCAAGCCGATCTCTGCGGACCTGGAAGATATGCCGCATTTATTGATCGCCGGCACGACCGGTTCAGGCAAGACCGTATGCGTTAATTCCGTGATCCTGGCGTTGCTTTTTAAAAACACGCCGAATCAATTAAAATTTCTGATGGTTGACCCGAAAATGGTGGAACTGATGCCTTTTAACGGCCTGCCGCATCTTCTTTGCCCTGTAGTTACCGATGCCAAGAAAGTATCGATAGCGCTTAACTGGGTAGTAGGCGAAATGGAGGAGCGCTATCAGCTTTTAGCCAAGGTAGGCGCCCGTAACATAGAATCCTATAACGAGAAGCAGGAGAATATTCCGTATATAATCGTCGTGATCGATGAGTTTGCGGACTTAATGAGTGTTGCCCGCGACCAGATTGAAAACGCGATTACGCGCCTGGCACAGCTCTCGCGCGCCGTAGGCATACATTTGATATTGGCTACCCAGAGGCCGTCAGTGGATGTTATCACAGGAGTGATCAAGGCAAACCTTCCGGCCCGTATATCTTTTAAGGTCGCTTCTAAAGTGGATTCGCGCACTGTTTTGGATGCAAATGGCGCGGATAAGCTTTTGGGTAAAGGCGATATGTTATTTTTACGCCCGGGAGAGGAAAAATTGATCCGCATCCAGGGGACCCTGGTCAGCGACAGGGAGATCGAGAAAGTAGTAAGTTTTATAAAGGCCCAGGCCGAGCCTATTTATGACGAAGAGATATTGAAAGAGCAACAGAAGTCTTATATGGCTAACGGCGAAAAAGATGAGCTTTATGATGAGGCTGTCAGGGTCATTATGGAAAGTAATCAGGCGTCGGTATCGATATTACAGAGGAGGATGCGTTTGGGTTACACGCGCGCCGCCCGTATTATAGATATGATGGAGCAGGAAGGCCTGATCGGGGCTTTTGAAGGCAGTAAGCCGCGCAAGATCCTGGCGGATAGGGCTAATTGGGTGGAAAAGAGTGTAGCGCAGCCAGAGGAAGATAAATAACCAAAGATGGAATCCGTAGGCAAGATACTTAAAAATTTACGCCTGGAAAAAGGCTTAAGCCTTGAAGAGGTCCAGAAGAAAACAAAGGTCCATTTAAATATCTTAAAGGCCATAGAGGAAGATAACTTTATAAATTTAAGCCCCATATATATCAGGGGTTTTTTAAAGATCTATTGCAAATTCTTAGGGCTGGATCCGCAGAAATACATAGTCGATTTGAAGGTCCCGCAGCCCGCAACCGTTAAATTGGATACGGCTGGAAAATCCGCAGCATTTTTTAAATCTGCTTCGGATAAATTAACTTTTCTTAAAGCCGTCAATAAAAAGAATATTATTACGGGGTTGGTTGTCCTTGTAATTATAATTTCTTTGGTCGGATTATTTAATTTCGGCAAGTCTATCTCTTCCCGCCGCCATTCAGCAGCGGATAATTTCAATCCTCCCGTAGCAGCGGCTCCGGAAAAAGCAAAGGCCAAAAAAACGCAGGCCAAAAAGCTGCAAGATGCGGCTCCTGCGGCAGCCACATCTAAGGCGAAACAATCCGTATCTAAAACCGCGAAGGCCGTTACTTCTTCAGGTATAAGATTAAGTATACTGGCAAGAGAAGACTGCTGGATAACCTTGAAGGTAGATGGCAGGCTCGTCTTTTATAGTGTTTTAAAGAGAGGGAAATCCGAGACCTGGCAGGCGAAAGATAAAATAGAATTTTCTCTCAGTAATGCCGGGGTAGTAGATTTGATCCTGAACGGCGAGAAGATCTCGTCTTTGGGTAAAAAGGGCCAGGCGCGCAAGAATATCCTGGCGACAAAAGAAGGCTTAAAGATCCCCTGATGAAAAAAGAAACCAAGATCGGAGTATTGAGCCTGGGTTGCCCCCGTAATCTGGTAGACTCAGAAAATATCTTAGGCAGGCTTAACCTGAGAGGGTATCCTGTTGTAGATATAGATAAGGCAGATGTAGCGGTCGTGAACACCTGCGCTTTTATAGAGGATGCCAGGCGGGAATCTATTGATGCTATACTGGATCTGATCGACCTGAAAAAACAAGGCAGGCTGAAAAAAATAATAGTCTATGGCTGCCTTGCCCAGAGGTATAAAGACGAGCTGAGAAAAGAATTACCGGAGATCGATGCTTTCGTGGGAAGAGTCTCTTTAAATCATGAGGTCAACAGGTATGTCATTACTCCCAGGCATTACGCTTATTTAAAGATTTGCGAAGGTTGTGTAAATAATTGCAGCTTTTGCAGTATCCCCGGGATAAAAGGAAAATTCTCCAGCCTTGATATGGGCTCCATACTGAATAAGGTGGATAAATTCAATAAAGAGAAGCTCTCCGAGATAAATATTATCGGCCAGGATATCACTGGTTACGGTTTAGACCTGAAAGACGGATCAGATTTGAGTGCAGCCGTAAAAAAGATAGCTCTAAGGGCAAAAAATATCGGTTGGATCAGGCTCTTATATTTATATCCTGAGCGCATTACGGATGAACTATTGAAGGTGATCAAAGATTCGCCTAAGATCTGTAAATATATAGACTTGCCTATTCAGCACATAAATGGCCGTATATTAAAATTAATGAACAGAAAGACCAGGAAGGAAGATATCCTGAAGCTTATAGATAAGGTAAGGAAATGTATCCCGCAAGTCGCATTAAGGACTTCGCTCATAGTGGGTTTCCCTTCGGAGAGCGAAAAGGAATTCGAGGAGCTTTTGGATTTTGTTGAGGATACTAAGTTCGAGAGATTGGGCGCTTTTACCTATTCCAGGGAAGAGGGCACAGCCGCCTATGATTTCAAGGGGCAGTTGGCGCAGGATGCGAAGGTAGAACGCCTGGATAGGATCATGTCCGTTCAACAGGAGATATCCCGCCAGGTAAATAAAAAGTTTCAGGGCAAGGTTATGGAAGTCCTGATCGATGAAAAAGAAAAGGATGTCTACCTGGGCCGTAGCCAATATGATGCCCCCGAGGTCGACGGGCTGGTCTATGTAAATTCAAAAAAACAATTAAAGAACGGTGATTTTGTACAGGTGAAAATCACCGATACCTTAGAATATGATCTAGTAGGGGAGGTATTATAAAAATGAATATCGCAAATAGGCTGACGGTATTAAGGATGGTACTTGCTTTTGTGTTCATGTTCTTTTTATTATACTGTACTGGCCTCTGGGCAAAGATAGTGAGCCTGATAATTTTTACCATAGCTGCTTTATCGGATTTCTTTGACGGCTTCATCGCGAAGAGAAGGAATATGATTACGGATTTCGGCAAACTCATGGATCCGATAGCCGATAAGGTCCTGGTCCTGGCGGCATTCGTTGCTTTTGTCCAGATGCAGTTGGTAAATAGCCTCATGGTGCTGATTATAATCTTCCGTGAGATATTGATCACGTCATTAAGGCTCTTCGCATTGAATAAGGGCAGGGTATTATCCGCAGCCAGGGCAGGAAAACATAAGACATTGTCGCAGATGCTGGTTATCTTTTTTATACTCGGATTCATTGTCTTTAAGGAAATAATGATTACGTTTTTTACCTGGAATCCTAACTGGGAGAAGGCGTTCCGGCAGGGCATAGATGTGATTATGTGGTTTATCGTAGTGCTTACTCTCTATTCGGGTATTTCTTATCTTTGGGAAAACCGCAAAATAATCTCTTCCTTATAATTATTTAACGATGAATATCCTTAATTTTTTCACAAAGGCATTAAGCACGTTTTTCTATGTAGGCTATCTGCCGCTGGTCCCCGGGACCTTTGGCAGTTTTGCGGCAATATTATTATTTTATTTGATTAAAAGCAGCATTGCTTTGCATATCTTTTTTACCGCGCTAATTTTAATTTTGGGTTTTCTGGTTACGGGCAGGGCAGAAAAATTATTCAATAGGAAGGACCCCAGCTGTATAGTAATAGATGAGGTCGCTGGCATGCTCCTGGGCCTTTTATTCATACCTTACGATATAAAATTAGTCATTATTGCTTTTATGATCTTCCGTATACTCGATACTTTAAAGCCGTATCCGGCAGACTGCCTGCAGAAGTTAAGGGGATCGCTTGGCATCATGAGCGATGATATTATCGCCGGGCTATATACGAATATTATCCTTCAGGTAGTCTGGAGAGCGGCGATTTTGAAGGCTTCATAGAGAGGGCCTTTTGGAGTAAGCGTACTTTTGAAGAGAGTGATTTTATCTGCAGTAAATTCCAGATTTTCTTTCCCGGAACTATCCGTCAGAGTTTTTAATCCCTGAACAAGTTTATCCCTGTTTTGCGGCGATCTCACCCGTCCGATAGTGATATGAGAAGAAAATGGCCGGTCTTCTTTGGAGATCCCTATTTTACTAAGGGCATCTTCTAAACTTCCGGCTATTTTTTTAGTTTCATTATCGCCTTGAGCAACGCCTATCCAGATCACTCTTGGGGTATCTATTTTTGGAAAAGCGCCTATGGAAGTAAGGCGGAGAGGGAAGGCCTTTTCATTTTTGGCGTTATCTTCAAGTATCTTTGTGACTTCGCCTATTTTTTTATCATCGATTTCACCTAAGAATTTTAAAGTCAGGTGTATATTTTGCGGGCTAACCCATTTTACATCCGCGCCAGTTGTCTTGAGCTGGTTCTGCAGGCGCTCTAACGCGTCTTTGATTTTTTGGGGGAGCTCGATAGCAATAAATGCTCTCATTTGATCAGGATTGCCTTTAATAGTTCCAGCGCTTTTGATGCGGCTTTTCTTCTTACAGTGGTACGATCGCCTTTGAAGAGGAATCTTTTACAAATTTGTTTATTCGGGCTATCTATCGCTATAAATACCGTGCCGACAGGTTTTTGGGGCGTGCCGCCGCCAGGGCCGGCTATGCCTGTTATGCCTATACCAAGGCTGGTTTTGGCTATTCTTCTGACAGATCCCGCCATTTTAGAGGCAACGATAGCAGAGACCGCGCCGTTTTTCGTGATAGAAGAATGCCTGATGCCTAAGATACTTTCTTTTGCTTTATTGCTATAAGTAGTTACTCCCAATATGAAATATCTTGAACTTCCGGACATTTTAGTGAGGAGGCTGGAGAGGAGGCCGCCGCTGCAGGATTCAGCCGTAGCTATTGTTTTCTGTTTTTTGAGCAGGAGTTTATGTATTTGAGCTATAATATCTTGCATAAATAATATTATAGGCGTTTTTAAAGCTGTTGACAAGCCAATCTTTTATGCTATACTAAATATAATCTTCAGGGCAGGGTGAGATTCCCGACCGGCGGTAGCGCAGTAAGCGCATACTGGCGCATCAAATAGCGCCAGGTATAGAGCCCGCGAGCTTCTGCAGAAGCAGTAAGCATGATCTGGCGAAATTCCAGAGCCGATGGTTGCGCATGAGAAGGTGCATCACCCAATCCTATCGGATGGATTGGTGTTGTCGCCTCTCGACAAAGTCCAGATGGAAGAAGATGAATAATTCCTTGCCCGAAGATTGTCATTATCTTCGGGTTGTTTTTTAATGACGACACAACTTATGGGGTGAAGCGAAGGATTATGGTCAATACTATCCCGGAAATATTAGAAGATTTAAAAGCAGGCAAGATGGTCATTGTCGTAGATGACGAAGATCGCGAGAATGAAGGGGACCTCGTAATGGCGGCATCTTTCATCAAGCCGGAAGACATAAATTTTATGGCGAAGTTCGGCCGCGGCCTTATCTGTGTGCCTATGGAAGAAGAAAGGCTGAAGAAGCTGGATTTAGAGCCGATGTTGAAAGACAGGGCGCGTTCGCAAAAAGAAGATCCCTTTGCAACTGCCTGGGTGATTTCCGTAGATGCTGCCAGGGGCATTACTACCGGCATATCA
>JALOCE010000044.1 GCA_023227925.1 Candidatus Omnitrophota bacterium | reverse complement strand
AAACTACAGGATGAATACCGAAATCAAAGCCGCGACCTACCACGATTTAAAATTAGCTGAAGTTAATGGCGGCTGGCAGGCAGAGGTGATCTTAGATGTCTGATGCAATACAGGTCCCTTTAGAAAAAATCGATGATTATCGCTGGCGTATCCCCAGGAGCTATAAGCCGGGAATGCGCGTGCCGGGGATCATTTACGCCGATGAGAAATTACTGAAAGATATCCGTCAGGATAAAGCAGCAGAGCAGGTGGCTAATGTGGCTTTCCTGCCGGGGATCGTCAATGCCTCTTTGGCTATGCCGGATATACATTGGGGCTATGGTTTTCCCATCGGAGGAGTTGCCGCGACTGACCCGGAGAACGGTGGTGTTATTTCGCCCGGGGGAGTGGGTTTTGACATAAATTGCGGTGTGCGCTTATTGAAAACAAATTTTCAATACGAGGATATAAAAGATAAAATCAGAGATCTAGTTTACGCCCTCTTTAATGACGTGCCTTCAGGCGTGGGTTCAAAAGGCGACATCAGAGTAAGCGCTAAAGAAGAGAAAGAAATTTTACTCAAGGGCTCCAAGTGGGCGGTAGAAAAAGGCTACGGCACGCAGGATGATTTGGAGTGCACCGAAGAAAACGGCGCAATTACCGGGGCAGATCCGGCAGCAGTTTCAGATAGGGCATATGAGAGGGGAAAGGCGCAATCCGGGACTTTGGGTTCGGGAAATCATTTTTTAGAGATACAAGTAATCGATCAGCTTTACGACCGCGATCTCTGCGATGAGTTTGGTTTGGATCTCGGCCAGATAACGATAATGATCCATTCCGGCTCGCGCGGATTTGGTTATCAGGTCTGCGATGATTACACAAGAAGCATGATGCACTGCCTGCAAAAATATAATATCAATGTCCCTGACCGCCAGCTCGCCTCTGCGCCGGTAAATTCTCCAGAGGGCAAAGCCTATTTGGGCGCGATGAAATGCGCGGCAAATTATGCCTGGGCAAACCGCCAGTGCCTGATGCACCTTACGCGCCAGAGCTTCGAGAGGATTTTTAATCTGTCCTGGCAGAAGATGGGGATGAATTTGATTTATGATGTCGCCCATAATATCGCCAAAATTGAGAAATATGTTGTAGACGGAAAAGAAAAAACTCTCTGCGTGCATCGTAAAGGCGCGACGCGCGCTTTCGGGCCCGGGCATCCGGCATTGCCCGAAAGGTATAAAAAAACAGGCCAGCCGGTGATCATCCCCGGAGATATGGGCAGGAATTCTTACCTGCTCGTCGGGACGCAGAAAGCAATGGAGGAAACCTTTGGCTCGACCTGCCACGGCGCAGGCAGGGTTAAATCCCGCACCGCCGCCACAAAATCTATAAAACTAGATACGTTATTGAAAGAATTGGAATCTAAGGGTATAATAGTGAAAGCTTCAGGCCGGGGAACGATTGTAGAAGAAGCGCCCCAGGCATATAAAGATGTCAATGAAGTAGTGGATGTGGTACATAACGTTGGGATCTCCAAGCGTGTCTGCAGGATGCGGCCGCTTGGTGTTATAAAGGGATAAAAATGCTCGACTTAAAATTCATACGGGAAAATCCGGAGCTGGTAAAAGAGTCGCTTAAGAATCGTAATCTAAAAATCGATTTAGGCAACCTTACGAAGCTTGACGATACGCGCCGGCAGGTTCTTATTGAACTGGAGGCCTTGCGCGCACAGAAGAATAAGGCCAATGAAGAGATAACCGCGGCACTTAAAGCAAAGAAAGACGCCAAAGATGTAATTATCTCTATGAAGAATATCGCCGATAAAATCGATACCCTGGAAGATAAATTAAAAGAATGCGAGACAGAGCTCGATAAATTATCATTAACTATACCTAACGTACCTCACGCATCCATTCCTGTCGGCGATGCCTCAAATAATAAGATTGTGCGCAGCTGGGGCGAGAGCCGTAAATTTGATTTTAAACCCCTGGCCCATACTGAACTTTGCCAGAGCCTGGATATTATTGATTTTGCCCGCGGGACAAAAATCACCGGTTCGAATTTTATACTTTATAAAGGCCTGGGCGCGAGGTTAGAGCGCGCGTTAATAAATTTTATGCTGGATTTGCATACAAAGAAGCACGGCTACACCGAAGTCTTTCCGCCATTTTTGGTAAACCGCGCTTCGATGACCGGCACAGGGCAGCTTCCGAAATTGGAAGAGGATATGTACCGCTTAAAAGAAGATGATTTGTTCCTTATCCCTACGGCAGAAGTCCCGGTAACCAATATTTTCCGCGATGATGTTTTAAATGAAGAAAATTTACCGGTATATTACGCTGCTTATAGCGCGTGTTTCAGGAGAGAGGCGGGTTCTTACGGCAAAGATACCAAAGGCCTGATCCGCGTGCACCAGTTTGATAAAGTGGAATTGGTAAAATTCGTAAAGCCGGAAAGCTCCTATGATGAATTGGAAAAGTTAGTGAATAATGCCGAGGAGGTTTTACAGTTGCTAGGCTTGCAATACCGCGTGGTAATGCTTTCCACGCAGGATATAAGTTTTGCCGCCAGTAAATGCTATGATCTGGAGGCGTATGCCCCCGGCATAGATAAGTGGCTGGAAGTCTCCAGCTGCAGCAATTTTGAAAGTTTCCAGGCCCGGCGGGCAAATATCAGATTCAGAAAAAAAGACACGAAGAAGTTAGACTTTGTGCATACTCTAAATGGTTCGGGAGTGGCCCTGCCGCGCACAGTAGTCGCGATAATAGAAAATTATCAACAGAAGGACGGCTCAATAATCATTCCTGAAATTTTGCGGCCGTATTTTGATGGCAAAGAAAGAATTTCCTAAACTAGAAGGCGATTTCAGCCCTAAAGGAATTGATTTTGGCCCAGCCGATCTTGGCGGGGGAGGAGGCGGCGGCTTGCGCGGCAAGATGTCTGCTTTTTCCGGGAAAGCCTTCGGAATTATTAAATTCATCTTAGGGATTTGTTTCCTGCCTTTTGTTTATTCGATCTCGGTTTCCTTTTTAAGCGAATTCGACCTTATCGAGAAATCCTTAGGGAGCCATTTCTGGTCGGGCGTAGTCAGTTTCCTGATAATCTATCTATTTATCCTGGAGCCGGTAAAGCTTTATGCCAAGGGCCAGAAATTATTGGAACTGATTTTTAATTTCTTTAAGCCGCTGGTAAAAGTAGCGCCGTATCTGCTGCCGGTTTATGCGATAATCTTATTTGCTTTATACTGGCCGCTTTCTTTGCTTTTTCCGGGGCCGGGGACTACTAAGACATTTGTCTTTCTTTTTGGTTTTAGCATGGCACTGCACCTTGTTTTTAGCGCTAAGACCATGCGCGCCAAAAAAGGGGATTTTTTAAAAGGAAATTATATTTTCGGGTTCTCTTTTATTTATATCCTTAACCTGGCTTTACTCGGCCTTTTCTTAAGCCTTATCTTTAATGTATTTTCTTTTGTCAATTTCTTCAATAATTCCTATCAGAGTGCCAGAGATATATTTTACGCTGTGTTTAAACAGCTATTCTTAGGGTAGATTTCTGGTGGGGTGGCTGAGCGGTTGAAAGCGGCAGTCTTGAAAACTGTTGTGGGCATTAGTCCACCCAGGGTTCGAATCCCTGCCCCACCGCCAGTTTTTGCAGTGAGTACGTCCGCGAAAGAGAGGGAGATGATGAAAATGCTTCGAAGCGTTCTTTTTATTGTGCTGTTTTTTTCTCCGGCGCTGTGCTTTGCAGATGAGCTTGAGCTTTCGCCTGCGATGAATATGGGGTTTAAATATGTCAAACCCTCTGATAAGACCATTACGATCCAGGTGGAACCCATGCTATTTTCGTTAATTCTGAAGAATTCTTCTAACTCTGCACAATCGATCTACTGGGAGTCGGACGCTGGGCCCACAAAATTCCTGTCGTTTGAGATGACTGATGAGAAGGGCGCAACCTTCATAGTGAAGCATAAAAAAATCCCTGCCAGGTCGGCGGCTGTCATAAGTTCTTTTCTGTCACCCGGCGCCAACGTCACCGAAACGTTGGTTATGGATCCGGATGAATGGGAGAATCTGCCTTTACTTGAATCCGGTAAGGTCAAGAAATACCGGACGCGGATGATTTATGATAATGGCGGGCATACGATCTACTCGGATTATTATACGCTGGTATTGGATGGGATTTAGTACCTGGAGAGTTGGCAGAGCGGTTGAATGCGGCGGTCTCGAAAACCGTTGTCGTCGTAAGACGACCGGAGGTTCAAATCCTCCACTCTCCGTTTCCTTTCATTAATGAAAGGAAACGGAGATCCTAAAGCAATGTGCTTTAAGATTATACACTCAAACGGTTGGTAACCGGGGAAAGGAAAGAATATAATGGATAAAATAAGGCCGAAGAGCGTAACAATAATTTCCTGGATCATTATTGCATTGGGATGTATTACCTTGTTGAATGTGGTGCGTATGCCTGCGATATTAAGCAAGCCGGAATACCAAAAATTAGCTGATGTAACAGGCCAGTCTTTAAGGATAGCGATGTTATTGTCTTCTGTTTACGCTGCCTTATTTTTGGTTTGCGGCGTAGCGATGCTGAAAGGGTTTAACTGGGGCCGCCTTGTATATTTATGGTGTTATGGCGTTATGGTAGTATTGAATATCGCATTTAGCAGGCTTTCTTTATTGGTTTTGCCGAGCGTTGTAGTATTTGTGACTTTCCTTTTCTTTCTTACAAGGCCGGCTGCAAATGAATTTTTTAGTAAAAGCAAAGAATCAGAAGAGTAAGTTCATGGAGAGGTGGCTGAGCGGTTGAAAGCGCACGCTTGGAGAGCGTGTGACTCGTAAGGGTTCCAGGGTTCGAATCCCTGCCTCTCCGCCAATGTTTCAAGCTCAGGCGAACCCTGTCCGATACTGGGCAGGGTTTCCTGCTTTTAAGGCCAACTTTATTATAATGTCAATCGAGACTATTTTATTATGGGTTGCGGTATTGATTTTCGTGAGCGTTGTCTCAAGCAAGCTCTCGGATAGATTCGCCATACCTGTTTTGTTGTTATTTTTAGCGATCGGAATGCTTGTCGGCTCGGAGGGGATAGGCGGCCTTTATTTCGCCAATGCGCAGTTAGCAAAGTCTATCGGGATCGTCGCACTTATTTTTATCATTTTTTCCGGAGGCCTTGATACCAGCTGGAAAGATACTAAACCGGTAGTCTGGCCGGGGATCATCTTATCTACGGCAGGAGTTTTACTTACCGCGGTCATAACAGGTTTTTTCGCCATTTATATCTTAAAATTTTCTTTTCTGGAAGGTATGCTTCTTGGCTCCATAGTCTCTTCCACTGATGCCGCCGCAGTATTCAGCATCCTAAGGTCTAAACGCATAAGCTTAAAACAGCCCTTAAAGCCTTTACTTGAATTTGAATCCGGCAGCAATGATCCGATGGCGGTTTTTTTGACTGTCGGTTTTATCAGTGTCATGACTACGCAAAACATGGGCGTCCTCGCTTTGATCCCCAGGTTCTTCCTGGATATGGGCATGGGGGCGCTTGTAGGTTATCTCATGGCGAGATTTATCGTGTTTTTCATTAATCGCCTGAAATTATATTACGAAGGATTGTATCCGGTTATCATGATCTCGCTTGTTCTTTTGACTTATGTAATTGCCGTTTTCTTAAAAGGCAACGGGATACTTGCGGTATATCTTGCGGGTTTGATGTTAGGCCAGGCAGAGTTCCCAAATAAAAAAATGATCGTAAGGTTCCATGACGGTTTGGCCTGGCTTATGCAAATCGCTATGTTTATAACATTGGGTATGCTTGTTTTCCCCTCGCATATTGTCCCGTTAATAGGGGCGGGGTTATTACTTACATTCCTTCTTATGGTGGTTGCCAGGCCTGTCAGTGTATTGCTATGCTTATTGCCGTTTAAAATAAGCATACGTAAAAAAGTTATGGTCGCCTGGGTTGGCCTTAGAGGATCAGTCCCGATCATCCTGGCAACATTTCCTTTTATGGCGGGTATCCCGGAGGCGGATACCATTTTTAATATTGTCTTCTTTATTGTTATCGCTTCGGTTCTTATCCAGGGGACATCTATACCGGGCGTCTCAAAGATGTTGAAGCTGGATGCTCCCTGGACCAATAGAACGAGTTATCCTCTCGCATTCGAAAAGACCAAAGGCATCGATGCGGAATTAACAGATATGATAGTCCCGTATGATTCAGAGATCGTGGGTAAAATGATCCGTGATTTGAACGTTCCGGAAAAATGCCTTATTGTGCTTATTTCCAGAAACGATAAATTTGTCATACCATCCGGGACTACGGTCATAGAAGGCGGCGATGTGTTACTGGTGCTTGCAAATATGGCAGACTTTTCCATGTTCCAGCAGACGGTGGCGCAGCTTCAGAAAAATCAGGGGTAGTAATGGAAAAATTAAGATACGAATTTGACCCCTACAATAGATTAACTGTAAAAAGTAAGGCCTTGCGTGGAGCAAGAAGATTTCTAGAGGGGCAATTTAAAATCTCCGAGCATAATACTTTAACCTACCAGATAAAAACTTCTGTTCCTTACGATATAAAAGCGCCGCATCAGGTGAAATTAGAAGGTAGCTGGTCTTTGACGAAGGATCACGAGCTGCGCCTGACTTTGGATAAATTAGGAAGAGAGACTTTTGGGGACCAGGTGACGCTTCAGGGTGAGGTAATAGATGCGCGGAAGAATTCGCTGCTTTTTGCGGTTACAACCAAGGCAAAGGATTACGCGCCCTCTGTATATATTCTTGAGCTTGTCGGCTCATGGCAGGCCGATGAGCATAACCGGCTCACTTTTAGAGTGGATAAAGAACGCGGCAGCACTGACTCCCTGACATTCGACGGGATATGGCAGATAGATAAAAACTACCAGATCACATACAGCTATCAAAAAGAACATCTGGTGCGCAAGAATAAAGAAACGCATACCCTGGCTTTTGAAGGGCACTGGGATATCAGGGATAAAGCAAGGCTTACATATATTATAGATACCAATACCGATTCAGGGTTTGATTTTAATACAAGCATAGGCATTTTTAAAGGCGATTATATTAAATATGAATTGGGCATAGGCCTCTCGCGCAAGGCACAGCCGGTAAAAAAGACGGTTACTTTTTTCGGTAAATGGAGGATGAAGAAAGCCATTGGTCTGGTTTTTGAAGTCGAGCAGGAAGAAAGAAAGATCCAGGCATTTGCTTTTGGCGCGGAAGTAAGGCTGACAGATAAGAGCAGTATAGTATTTAATCTCAGGAATAGTTTAAATAAAGAAATAGGCGCCAGGCTGGAATTATCGCGCGATATTTTTTCCGGCGATGGGCAGGCATTCCTGCGCCTGCTTGGATCAAAGCAGGAGACAGCTATACTTGCGGGCGCCGGCTGGAGATGGTAGGAAGGAGTGATAAAATGACTAGCGTTCAGAAATGGTTCTTAATAGTGGCGATGTGGATAGTTATCCTGTTTTTGATATTTGCTTTCTATTGGGTCCTGATAAGGCCTGCGAAAATCAGGCGGATGTGCGCGGAAAAAGCAAAGCAGGTATCCGCAGAAACTAAATCCGGCCTGTCTAATATGCTTGAGATCAATCGGGCAATATACTTAGATTGTTTAAGGTGCAACGGGATAGATAAATAAATCCCGGCAAGTGCCTGGGATTCAGCAGGGGAGGGTAAAAAATGTCAATAACGCATCTGATATTATTAAAAGTGCCGGTATTTATTTTAGGCCCGGCTATTATAGGAGGGGCTGCGCTATTTTCTGTATTAGGCCTTTTGATTGTGCGCCGTTTTGTCCATCACAGCAGGTTAAAGGTTCATCATGATGTAGCTGACCCTATGCTCGGAGCAATCAGCGCGGTGTACGCGGTGCTGATAGCATTTATCGTAGTGGCTGTCTGGCAGAGTTTTGATAAGACAAATGCTAATGTCCAGCAGGAGGCAAATTATTTGGCGGATATTTACAGGGACGCCGAGGCCTTTGCTCCTGACTTCAAGGAGAAAGTGGGTATTTTATTGCGCGAATATAGGGAGGCAGTGGTTAACCTGGAATGGAAGGCAATGAAGGAAGGCCAGATGAGCTTCGAAGCAGAAAAAATAATGAATCAGATTTGGGCGCTTTACATAAGTTATCGTCCGAAGAATGCAACAGAGCAATCATTCTTTGATGAATCGGTCCGTAAGCTAAATTCGTTCAGGGAGATGCGGAGGCAGAGGCTGATGGATTCAAGATCGGAGATTACTCCTCTGTTATGGTTAGTGCTGCTTTCGGGAGCTGTAGTTACCATCTCTTTTACTTTTCTTTTTGGATCAGAGAACCTGCATGCCCAGATCGTGATGGGTGTTTTACTTTCGGCGCTGATATCTTTGATCTTGTTTACCATTATAGAACTGGATTTTCCCTTTGCAGGCAGCGTTGTAGTTTCTCCTGAGCCGCTCAACCAGATATTATTAGATTGATCACTATAAGTAACATCTCCAAGAATTACGGCAAAAAGATCCTCTTTAAGGACATCTCACTAAATATCAATCCCAGAGAGAAGATCGGCCTTGTCGGCCCCAATGGCGCCGGCAAGAGCACCCTTTTTTATTTGATCCTCCGGGAACTTGAGCCTTCCGAAGGCCAGATCTCTATTAATAAAAATACCTCTATCGGGTATCTTCCGCAGGAGTCTAGTTTTAATTCGCAGAATACGGTTTTATCCGAATTGACCAAGGGCGATGAAAAGATCAAGAAGCTGATAAAAGAAAAAGAAGATCTGGAAGAAAAGCTCCTTGCTGCTTCGGCCCGCTACGGAAATATCCTGCATGAACTTGAGACATTGGGGTATTTTGAATTAGAACATAAAGCGGAAAAAGTACTGATGGGGCTGGGGTTTAAGGAAAAGGATTTTAACCGTCCGATAACCCAGATGAGCGGCGGCTGGCAGATGCGCGCGCTTTTAGGTAAACTCCTGACCTGTCATTATGATCTTTTGTTGCTCGATGAACCGACAAATTACCTGGATTTGAATGCCGCGCTCTGGCTTAAAGATTACCTGGCCGGATTTGGCGGCACATTTATCATAATCTCCCATGATAAGGCATTTTTAACGGAAGTGACTAATTATACTTTGGTCCTTGAGAACGGCGCAATCACGAAAGTGCATGGTAATTACGAGCAATATGAAAAGATCAAAGAAGAGAAGCGTAAACATTTACTTAAACAATCCAAGGAGCAGGATAAAAAATTCCAGCAGTTGGAGAGGTTCGTAGAACGCTTCCACGCGCAGCCGAATAAAGCTGCTTCTGTCCGCGCAAAGCGCAGGGTTTTAGAGAGGATGGAAGGGGAAAAGGTCGTCGTGCCGCCTGATCCCGGGGAAAGTATCAGGGATTTTCGTTTTCCGGCGACAATACATAGCGGTTACCGGGTGATGACGCTGGAAAAAATTTCCAAGTCCTATGGGGAAATAGAGGTTTATAAGGATTTGGATTTTGAGATAACTCAAGGGGAGAAAGCAGTTTTGGCAGGCGAAAACGGAGCGGGGAAATCTACATTATTGAAGATCCTTGCTGACGTAGTCGATATTGACAGCGGCAACCGTATCCTTGGCCATAATGTAAGCGTTGGTTATTTTTCGCAGACGCGTATGGATGTGCTTAATCCGCAAAATACGGTATTGCAGGAGGCCTATTCTGCCGCGCCCGGATATATGGCAGAGGAGATCATCCGGACGGTGCTTGCCGCGTTTTTATTTACCGGCGATGATGTGGAAAAAAGGGTTAGTGTCCTCTCCGGAGGAGAAAAGAGCCGTTTGATCCTGGCAAAGCTGTTGATCAACCCGCCTAATTTCCTTCTTTTGGATGAGCCGACAACGCATCTGGACGTAGATGCGGTGGATGCTTTAGTGAGGGCTTTAAATGATTACGAGGGGACGATCGTATTCATCAGCCACGATATTTATTTTGTCCGCTCTGTGGCGAATAATGTTTTTGAAGTAAAGAATGGCAGGATCAGGAAATTTCCCGGGCATTTTGATTATTACCTGGAGAAGAAAGACAGTGATTTCGTTAATGACAGCGTAACAGCCAGGCCGAAACATAAAGAAAAGCACCATAAGGAAATAGACGAAGAAAAATTAAAGGCAAAACAGGAAGAAGCCCGGCAAAAAGAAGAATTAAAAAAACGCAAAGCCCATAATGCCGCCCTCAAAGAAAAAATTGACGCATTAGGGAAGAAGAAAGAGAAGCTGCGGCTTGAAAATTACGCCAAGGCGCGGGCGATGTCTGATTCGCGTTTTTATCTCGATGAAGAGCGCGCCAAAGAGTATGGCCGCAGGCTGAAAGAAATTACGCATTTATTGGAAGAAATAGATGTAGAAATGAAACAGCTCAAGAGCCAGCTTTTATGAAGCTATTGTATAATATTGTTTTTAGTGGTAAAATTACATACCTTCGCGCCCATAGCTCAATTGGATAGAGCACTTGCCTACGGAGCAAGTTGTTGCAGGTTCGATTCCTGCTGGGCGCACTTTTAATCGTGATAAAAAAACACATTTTATATATGCGGGAGGCCTTAAAAGAAGCGGCTAAGGCTTCCGAAGAAGATGAGGTCCCTGTAGGCGCGGTGGTGGTTTACGACGGGAAAGTCATCGCCCGCGGCCACAATCAGATCGAGCGCCTCAAAGACCCTACTGCTCACGCGGAAATGCTCGCTTTGACTTCCGCCACAAACTTCCTCAAGACAAAGTGGTTGAACGGGGCATCGCTCTATGTTACAATTGAACCGTGTAGTATGTGTGCGGGCGCGTTAGTGCTTTCGCGCATAAGCAATTTATATTTCGGCGCAAAAGACCCTAAAACAGGCGCCTGCGGCTCCGTAATCAATATCGCCAATAATAAGAAATTAAATCACAGAATCAAGGTCAAAAGCGGCATCTTGGAAGCCGAATGTAGTTCTTTGCTAAAAGATTTTTTTAAGAAGAAGAGAAAGAAATAAAAATTATTATGCTTGTTGGAGAGGTGGCTGAGTGGTCGATAGCAGTTGCCTGCTAAGCAATTGGCCCGGGCAACTGGGCCCCTGGGTTCGAATCCCAGCCTCTCCGCCATAATTTTCTGACAAAGAAAATTATGGCGGCACTCAAGCGAGCGTAAAAAACCGCGACAAGCGGTTTAGCGAGCGGAGTGCATGCTCATTTAAAAAATTCATTAATGAAAAAACATGGCGGCATCGAAACAATGTGTTTCGATGCTAGCACCAAAATAAAAATAAAAGTATAAGGAAATTCGATGTCCTATACAGTTTTTGCTTTAAAATGGCGGCCGCAGGATTTTGAGAGTATAGTCGGCCAGAATCATATTGTCACTACTCTCAAGAATGCTATCCAGAGGAACAGGCTCGCCCATGCTTATTTATTCGCCGGCCCAAGAGGAGTTGGCAAGACTTCCACTGCCCGTATATTAGCCCGCGCGCTTAATTGCAAGGAAGGCCCGACATTAAATCCCTGCGGAAAATGCCCTTCTTGTATTGAAATAGCGCAGGGCCGCAGTTTCGATGTCATTGAAATAGACGGCGCTTCTAATAGAGGCATCGATGAAATAAGGGTCTTGCGTGAGAACGTCAAATTCCCTCCTACCTCAGGTAAATTTAAAATTTATATCATTGACGAAGTGCATCAGATCACTCCCGACGGATTTAACGCGCTCTTAAAGACATTAGAAGAGCCGCCGCCCTTTGTAAAATTTATCTTTGCTACCACGCACCCGCAAAAAGTGATCCCGACCATACTCTCCAGGTGCCAGCGCCTTGATTTCCGGCGTATACCGGTCGTAGAGATTATCGCGCAGCTGGAGCGGATCGCCAGGCAGGAGAAAATAGAAATAGATAAAGAGGTGTTATTCGCCATTGCCAAAAGCAGCGACGGCTCCTTAAGGGACGCGGAATCGCTTCTGGATCAGTTAAGCTCTTTTTCCAAAGAAAAAATCTCCTTAAAAGATATTGTTTCCGTGCTGGGGATCGTAGAGCAGGACGCGCTCTTTGAGATCACGGATAAGATAATCAAGAAAGACGCAAAATCAGTTTTAGGATTATTAAATACGATCATCGACGAGGGTAAGGATACGGGCGTATTTTTGGCGAATCTCATCGAGCATTTCCGTAACCTGATGATCTCCAGGATAAGCAAGGCAGATTCAAAACTCGTTGATCTTCCGCAGGATATCTGCGACAGGTTATTGCAGCAGGCGCAGAATTTTACTTTGGAAGAAATATTCAGCGCTTTTAATATTCTGATCAGCGCGCAGGAGCTCAGTAAAAGGCTGGATTCCATACGTATACCTTTAGAGATCGGTTTAGTCAAATTAGCGCATGACAAAAAAGGCGAAGCGGTGATAGAGCGCAGCCAGGCTAAACCCCCTCACATACCTAAAGAGGCCAAAGAATTCCCTAAAGATTTAATAAATAACGATCCTCCGCCGGAACCCAAAAAAGAAAATCCGGGTAATTCCGCCGGCCTTGATGATGTCAAGAACATATGGCAGGGCATTATAGATAATTTAAGTAAAATTAAAATATCCGCCGCGACTTATCTTAATGAAGGCGAGCCGGTAAAATTGCAAAGCGGCATTCTGACGGTATCATTTCCCAAGAATTATTCATTGCATAAAGAATCCCTGGAAAGAAAAGAAAATAAAGAGGCAATAGAAAAGGTAGTATCCGAATTATTGAATGCCGATATAATGGCTAATTTTATTTTGTCCAAAGAAACAGCTGTCAAAGAGAACAATAGCGACGATTCTTTTATCAAATCCGCGCTCTCGGCTTTTAAGGCAAGGGTGATCAAGGAAGAATAAATGGCTACTTATACCGAATCAGTAGAGAAATTAATCGATAGGCTTATCAAGCTGCCGGGTATCGGCAGGCGCAGCGCCGAGCGCATCGTCGGGTATATCCTGAATACGCCCCGCGATGAGGTGAAGAGCCTGGCTGAGGCAATATACAGGACCAAGGAAAATGTGCGGCTCTGCCGTATCTGCAATAATTTAAGCGAAGAGGATCTCTGTAAAGTCTGCCAGGACCTGCATCGCCAGAAGGATGTTGTTTGTATCGTTGAGAAACACAGCGATGTTACGGCGATAGAAAAGGCGGGGAATTTCCGCGGGGTCTATCATGTGCTATTAGGTTCGATATCTCCTTTGGAGGGCAAGGGCCCGAGTGATTTAAAAATAGATGGCCTGATGCAGAGGCTCAAAGAGAATAATATCAAAGAAATAATTATAGCTACCGACGCGGATACCGAAGGCGAGACAACAGCGCTCTATCTTACAAAATTGATCAAGCCATTGGGTGTGTTGCTGACGCGCATTGGCGTGGGCATCCCGATGGGCTCTAATTTAGAATACGCAGACTCTGCGACTTTAAGCAAATCGCTTGAATCCCGCAGGGAAATTTAATATAATAACACCTTGTTCTTAATAGATTAATTCCCCCGTAGCTCAGTTGGTAGAGCGAGTGGCTGTCAAATCCCGCAGGATGCGGGATTTGTCCCGAGCGCAGAGGCGCGAGGGGTAAATAAAGGCAGCTTCTACGGGAAACCGTGGTTGAAAAAGCAGGAGAATTGCTGGAAGCCCTACATTGAGGGTAATCAGCAGCCGAGCCCCGCAAAATGCGGGGAAGGTTCAGAGACTATGCACCTGCTGCCGTAACGTACCTGCCTGCCGCAGGCAGGAAGCCGACGGTAATGATATAGTCCACTTCCGAAAGTAATTTCGGGTCGAGTGTAACCACCAGGTCCGAGGT
>JALOCE010000182.1 GCA_023227925.1 Candidatus Omnitrophota bacterium | reverse complement strand
AAAATAATCAAGGCATTCAGGGTAAAAGATAAGATAAACGTACCGGATATATTACGATATAAAGTATTTGCCTATCTTTTTGATACCTTTGTCGAGTCTGAAAGAGGAGGCACAGGCAAAAAATTTAATTGGCGCTTACTCAGCCGGTTTGGCGGTATAAAACAGCCGATATTCTTGTCCGGCGGGTTAAACAAAGATAATGTTAAAAAAGCCATAAGCTCCGTGCGGCCGGACTGGGTGGATGTTTCCACGGGTGTCGAGATAAAACCGGGCAAAAAAGATTACAGGAAGATAAGAGATTTTATCGGAGCTTTAAAAAAATAAAAAAGGAAAGAATAAGATGATACCGGATAAATCTGGTCATTTTAATGGTTTTGGGGGAAGGTTTGTGCCTGAGACGCTGATTTATGCTTTGGATGAGTTAGAGCGGGAATATCAGAGGGCCAGGCACGACAAAAAATTTACCCAAGAGCTGGATTATTATCTTAAAGAATACGCCGGGCGGCCTACGCCGTTATACCTGGCGCGGAATTTAAGCAAATATTTAGGAATAAATAAAATTTATCTTAAAAGAGAAGACTTGCTGCATACCGGCGCGCACAAGATAAATAATACTTTAGGCCAGGTCCTGCTTGCCCTGAGGATGAAAAAAGGCCGGATCATCGCCGAGACAGGCGCGGGCCAGCACGGCGTAGCCACTGCTACTGTTGCGGCTATGTTCGGGCTGAAATGCGATGTTTATATGGGCGAGGAAGATATCAAAAGGCAGAGATTAAATGTTTTCCGGATGAAACTTTTGGGGACGCGGGTAATACCGGTCTCCAGCGGTTCAAAGACATTGAAGGACGCGATGACCGAGGCGTTGCGCGACTGGGTGACTAATGTGCGCACGACGCATTACATCATAGGCAGTGTTGCCGGGCCGCATCCATATCCGATGATGGTCAGGGATTTTCAGTCTATAATCGGGCGCGAAGCAAAAAAACAGATCCTGAAGAAAGAGGGGAGGCTGCCGGATTATCTGGTTGCCTGTGTTGGCGGCGGGAGCAATGCCATGGGCCTCTTCCATAATTTTTTCCTGGATAAAAAGGTGAAATTCATTGGTGTAGAAGCAGCAGGGCTGGGTTTAAGTTCAGGTAAACATGCGGCAACGCTTGTGGGCGGAGGTATCGGTGTATTGCATGGTTCGAAGTCCGGGCTCCTGGAAGATAAATTCGGCCAGGTCAAGATCGCCCATTCTATTGCGGCAGGCCTTGATTATCCGGGGGTAGGGCCGGAGCATACCTATTATAAAAAGATAGGCAGGGCTACTTATGCGGCAGTCGATGACAAGCAAGCGCTGGAAGGTTTTAAATTGCTTTCAGAGACAGAGGGTATCATACCGGCATTAGAGCCGTCGCATGCAATTTTTTATCTGACCAAGATGAAAAAAATGGTAAAGAAAAATTCTATTATTATTCTTTGCCTCTCCGGCAGGGGCGACAAGGATACCGAAACCGTAGCGCAGAGGTTAAAAATATGAACAGGATAGAGGCTAAATTCAAAGAATTAAAAAAGCGGCACAAAAAGGCATTTATTGCTTTTATCACCGCGGGTTTCCCGAATTTAAAAACCACGGAAAAACTGGTTTTGGAATTCTCCCGGATAGGCGTGGATATCATAGAGTTGGGCGTTCCTTTCTCTGATCCCATGGCCGACGGCCCGGTAATCCAGGATGCCTCGCAACTGGCCTTAAAAAATAATACCAACCTGGATAAAATATTGAGCCTGGTAAAGAGGGCGCGTCAAAAAACAGAGGTGCCGATATGCCTGATGACTTATTACAATCCCATATTCTGCTTCGGAGAGGAAAAATTCGCGCGCCTTGCGCATGATAACGGGGTTGATGGCGTAATCGTGCCTGATCTTCCTCCGGAAGAGGGCAGCTCTTTTATCAAATCAACGCGTAAATATGGAGTAGATGTGATATTTTTTATCGCTCCTACTACTTCCAAGCAGAGGATAAATTATATCGCGAAAGCCGCCAGGGGCTTTATCTATTATGTTTCTTTGACCGGAGTCACCGGCGCAAGAGCATCCTTGCCGAAAGATTTAATAGCGAATTTGAAGATAATTAAAAAACTTACTTCTAAACCGGTTTGTGTGGGTTTCGGCGTATCGGCTCCGGGGCAGGTAAAACAGATACAAAAAGTTGCCGATGGTGTGATCGTAGGCAGCGCTATTGTAAAAAAGATCAAAGAAAATACCGGTAAGAGCGGTCTTGTAAAAAAAATAGGCAATTTCGTCTCCAGTTTAAAAAGATGAAACAAGAATATAAGAAAACAACCTTAAGCAATAATTTAAAAATAGTTACGCATTCTATGCCTGGAATGCAGTCTGTAGCCCTGGGTATCTGGATAAAGGCAGGCGGCAGGTATGAGGACCATAAGAATAAAGGCATCTCTCATTTCTTAGAGCATCTGCTTTTTAAAGGCACCCGGGAATATTCCTGCCGGAAGATCAAGGAATCTATCGAGGGCGTAGGCGGATCGTTAAACGGTTTTACCTCGGAAGAATTAACCTGCTATCTGGTAAAGATACCCGGGCGCTATTT
>JALOCE010000181.1 GCA_023227925.1 Candidatus Omnitrophota bacterium | reverse complement strand
AAGCGTTTGATCGCCCACGCCATACACAAATATAATGAAGATGAACGCAGCAAGCCTTTTGTGGAAGTAAGCTGTGGCGCTTTGACCGAAACGCTCCTTGAGAGCGAATTGTTCGGCCACGTAAAAGGCGCTTATACCGGGGCAATAAAAGACAGGGCCGGCCGTTTTGAATTAGCCGATGGCGGGACAATATTTTTGGATGAGATAGATGCTTTTTCTCCGGCATTGCAGATAAAATTATTGCATGTTTTGCAGGAAGGCGAATTCGAGCGCGTAGGCGATACCAAGACGGTAAAAGTGGATGTCAGGATAATCGCCGCTACAAACCAGAACCTGCAGGATTTGATTGCCCAGGGAAAATTCCGCAAGGACCTGTATTACCGTTTGAATATTATTTCTATCGAAGTCCCGCCGTTAAGGGACCGTAAGGGCGATATAATGTTACTGGTCGAGGATTTTATCCGTAAACACACCAGGCACATAAAAAAGAAAATAGATGGCCTATCCAAGGATGCCCAGGAGATATTATTAAATTATGATTGGCCGGGGAATATCAGGGAATTGGAAAATGTGATAGAAAGGGCGATCATCCTGACCAAGGGGCCGATGATCACTCCTTGTGACTTCCCGGAATGCTTAAGCCAGCACCGGCATATACCGCAAAAAGAGGATGCATCATCCGGAGGTAACGGCAATGGCAATGGCTTAAAATTAAAAGATGCTTTGAAATCGCCTGAAAAAGATTTGATTTTAAAAGCCCTTAATTCAGCAGATTGGAACAGGAATGAGGCTGCTAAGATCTTAGATATAAACCGGACTACACTTTATAAAAAGATGCTTAAGTTTGGATTGTTAAAAACTGACAGGGCAAATGGAAGGGAACAATAAAGAATACCCGGGTAAGCGCGAACCGTCTTTAAGGGAGTTGATAGACGTAAAGACCTGGCAGAAAATCCAGGATAAATTTTCTGCTGTGATCGGGGCGGGATTGCGCCTTGTAGATGCCGAAGGAAAATTAGTTACCACTCCCAGCGGAGAGCCCCGTTTATGCGCGGAATTATTGAAAAATCCTATTACAAAGAATATGGCTTGCGGGCAAAACTGTTTGCCTTCGTTTTTAGGCGGTAGCGCAGTGGTTGATAAAAACCTGGGGTTTGTTTGTAATGCCGCGGGCCTGCATAATTTTATTACGCCTTTAAGGATAGGTAACGGGAAGGTCTTAGGTTATTTTATCATCGGCCCGGTGCTTCTGGTGATGCCGAAATCAAAAGAAGATTGCCGCAAGGCAGCAGAAGAACTTGGCATTGACGCGGCGGACCTCTGGAGCGCTTTGCTGGAAATAAAAGTCATATCTTTCCGCGGCGCGCAGTCGCTGGTGGAATTAATAAAAGATGTCGAGGAATTTTGCCTGAAAGCAGCTTATCAAAAAACAATCAGAGAAATGGAGACGACTATGGCCATTGCCGCGGACTCAACTAAGTTGACCAAACTTCTTAATGCGCTTTTAGACGTAGCATTTGAAATAAGCGGTGCGGATATCGGTTCTGTAATGCTTTTTGATAAGGCAAGTGATGAATTGACCATACGTGTTTACAGGGGCATAGCCGATGAGATCGCCAGGAAAACCAGGGTCAAGCTGGGTAACGGCATTTCGGGGATAGCGGCAAGAGACGGGGAGTCGTTCCTGATAAATAAGAATACAGAGGACAATAGGATCAAGCCTTACCTTAACCGGCCATATATTAATTCTTCTATGGTCGTTCCTTTAAAAATGGAAAGCACGGTCCTGGGCGTTATGAATTTAGGGACTTTAGAGACTTCTTCGGTAAGCTTCGACAGCAGCAATATGGGCGTTGTGCGCAAACTCGTAGATCTGGCTACAGTAGCAATCAATCCTTAAGCAATTATCTTTCCCGCCTGAAAGTAGAAGAGAGGAGTTTTAGTTCTTCTCGATACTTAGTAACAGTCCTTCTTGAAACATTCAGTTGTTTTTCCGCAGATAAAAATTTAGATATCTTTAGATCGCTTAAAGGATGTTTTTTGTCTTCCTGTTCGATAAGCTCTTTGATTATTTTTTTGACATAGTTAGAGGAGAGGGATTGGCCATCCTGGCCGTGGATGTGGCTTGGGAAGAAACTTTTCAGGGCAACTGTGCCGTAAGGCAGCTGGACATATTTATTCATTATTGCCCTGCAAACAGTAGATTCATGTATGTTCAGCCTAAGTGCTACTTCCTGGAATGTCAGCGGTTTAAGGCAGGAGAGGTTGTTCTTGATCGCTTCTTGCTGTATCTCGGATATTATTTCCACGATTTTCCTTAAAGTGAATTTTCTTTTAGATATTGCCCTAAGCAGTTCCAGCGCGTTACGGAGTTTCTCGCTCAAAAATTCCTTGGCTTGCGGCTCAAGGGTATTATTTTTTAACATATCTTTATAGGTCTTATTGATATTCAAGGTAGGTATATCTTCATCGTTAATAGCGATCTCTAATTCTTCGTCTTTTTCGTTTATGGTGATATCAGGGATAATGTGCTGTATCCTTTCGCTGGAGTAGTTTCTTCCCGGCTTAGGGTCAAGTTTTAATACCTTTTTTATGCATACTTCAACCAGTTCCTGG
>JALOCE010000043.1 GCA_023227925.1 Candidatus Omnitrophota bacterium | reverse complement strand
TACTCAGGTCCTTCATCATTTCCGGAGTAGCTATGGCGCAGTCAAAATCCAGGAATCCCGCTGCTACCTTATCTATTAATTCGTTTCCGCCGACATAATCCGCCTGGGCCTCTTTAGCAAGTTTTTCCTGCTCGCCTTTGCAAAAAACAGCTACCCTGACTTTTTTCCCGGTTCCGTGAGGAAGCACTACCGTCCCGCGGACCATCTGGTCTGATTTTTTAGGATCGACGCTAAGGGCAAAATGTAATTCCAGTGAACCGTCAAATTTAGGCTGGGTCATCTTTTTCAGGAGAGAAATAGCCTCATTGAGTTGGTAAGTTTTGTTCTTTTCGGTTATCTTCTCTGATTCCAGGTATCTTTTGCTATGAGTTTTCATATAAATTTAACCCTCTACGACAATGCCCATGCTTCTGGCTGTCCCTTCTATGATCTTTATCGCGGCATCCATAGTATCGGTATTCAAATCTTTCATCTTAAGCTTGGCAATTTCTTCGACCTGTTTTTTAGTGACTTTGCCGATAATTTCTTTACCGCTTATGCCTGAAGCCTTGGCTAAATTTGCCGCGCGCTTTAAGAGGACTGAAGACGGCGGGCTCTTGATAATAAAATTAAAAGTCCTGTCTTCGAATACGCTGATGACTACCGGCAATATAAGGCCGTCGCCCCTGCCTTTGGTCTGGTCATTGAATTGCTTGCAGAATTGCATGATATTTACGCCATGCTGGCCTAATGCGGGGCCTACCGGAGGAGCGGGATTCGCCTGCCCTGCGGGAACGTGTAACTTAATCTGTGCGGTTATTTTTTTTGCCATAGTTATATTTTTTCAACCTGCCAATATTCCAGCTCTACGGGAGTTGCCCTGCCGAAGATAGACACGTTTACTTTTAGTTTTCCTTTTTCCGGATGGATCTCATCGATCGTCCCGTTAAAATTTACAAAAGGCCCCTCTTTGACCCTGACCTGCTCGCCCTTTTCAAAGGCGATCTTGGGGCTGGGTTTGACTTGCGTATCTTGAGTTCTTTTTAAGATGGAATCTACTTCGGTTTGCGGCAGGGGCATGGGCCTCTTACCGAGGCCGATAAATCCGGTTACACCGGGAGTTTTTTTGATAAAAAGATAGGTTTGTTCAGTCAGTTCCATTTCTACGAGAAGATACCCCGGGAAAAACTTTCTCTGGGATATTTTTTTCTTGCCGGAACGTATTTCAGAGATCTGTTCTGTGGGGATAATCACTTTTGAAACCACGTCTCCCATACCTAAAGCAGCTAATTTATTTTCCAAGGATGTCTTAACTTTCTCTTCTAATCCGGTTTGCGTATGTACGACGTACCAATTCTTCATTTATTTACCCTGCGAATAACAAGCTCAATCCCCGGGAAAGGATAAGGTCGATTAACCCTATGAATGCCGCCATGATGGAAGTAACCACTATCACAACGACCGTAGCGCCCATCAACTCTTGTCTTGTAGACCATGAAACCTTTCCTAGCTCTGCTTTTACTTCTTTTAAAAAATTAACAGGTTTTGTAATTATCGCCATATCTATTTCTACCTTAGCTCAAGCCCAGTTACGCAGGAGCGGCAGGACTTGAACCTGCAGTCACGGTTTTGGAGACCGTTGGTTTGCCATTAACCGACGCCCCTATATTTTATTTAGTTTCCTTGTGCGGGGTGTGTTTCCGACAGAACTTACAATATTTCTTGGTTTCTAATCTGTCTTGATGTTTCTTCTTATTCTTAGTCGTCGTATAATTTCTATTTTTGCAAACCGTACACTCTAGAGTAATTATTTCACGCATTATAATTTAACGATTAGGTTACTAAGCTGGAGACGGGAATTGAACCCGTGACCCCGTCCTTACCAAGGACGTGCTCTACCAACTGAGCTACTCCAGCATTAATGCCCTTTCTTAATCTTGTTGCCCAGTTGCCAGAGACTCAATCTACCAGCAAACAAAAAAAATCCACCCATAAAGAATTTAGAGAAATTCTTTTTTAAAGTCACTCACTAAAATATGTAGTTAGGATTTTTTAGTAAGAAAGAAAGTATAAACTATAATTCACTATTTGTCAATACTTTTTTTATATTTTTTAATGAGCAGACAACTTGCGTTCCGCAAGTTGTAGCGAAGCGTCTGCGAATTAATCCTTGTCATCTACCTAAATGTAATATCGAGGTAAATGACAAGGATAAGTTCGGCCATATAACTTATGTTCTCCGCCTTCGGCGGATCCATAAGTTATGGCCTCACTTATTTGCCAGATCGGCAAAATTCTGCAGGGATAAATCTTCGGGGCGGATATTACAGTCGATATTAAAAGTATCAAAAAAGTTATTTAATTTTTCTTGCGGGATAATACCCTCCAGGCTGTTCCTCAGGGTCTTCCTTCTTTTATTAAAAGCTGCCCTGATGATTTTAAAAAACAGCTTCTCATCGTTTATTGCTACGCCCGGATGGCGTAATATCTTTAAGCGCAATAAACAGGAATCCACCTTGGGGATAGGAAAGAATGAATTCTTTTTGATAAGAAAAAGGATCTTGGGTTCGGTATAATACCGGACAAAACAAGTCAAAGACCCATAGTCTTTTGATCCGGGTAGAGCCGTTATTCTTCTGGCGAACTCTTTCTGGACAGTCATAAAAACAGTATCGATATATTTATTAAATTTAAAGAGGTGCTCGATAATAGGGCTGGAGATATAGTAAGGGATATTTCCGACTACCTTTATATTAGAATTTATCAGATCGGTTTTAGAAAAGAATTTCGTGGGATCGAACTTTAATATATCGCAATTGACAATTTTCGTATTTTTATAATCTTTGAATTCCTGTTTTAACTCGCTGAATAAAAACTTATCTATTTCTACGGCAATAACTTTTTTTGCGTTTTGCGCAATGGGCCTGGTTAATTCTCCCCTGCCCGGGCCGATCTCCAGGACATTATCAGATAAATGCAGCCCGCAGGCAGCAACGATCTTTCTCTGGATATTCTTATCGATAAGGAAGTTTTGTCCTAAGCTCTTTTTTGGTTTTGGGCGCATCTTACGGCAAGCTTTATCGCTTCTATCAATGATCCGGGGTCGGCTGCAGCAGGCGCCGCGGCAATATCAAAGGCAGTCCCGTGCAATGGCGATGTCCTTATAAAAGGCAACCCTAAGGTTATATTCACTCCGCTTTCTTTTTTGAATAGCTTCAGGGGTATTAATGCCTGGTCGTGATACATAGCAATACAGGTATCATATTTTCCATCTTTTGCCTTAGAAATAGCAACATCGGCAGGCAAGGGGCCGTCTATAACACATTTAAGCTCTGTTCTTAATTTCTCTAACGCCGGCTTGATCACCCTGTTTTCTTCTTCTCCGATTACGCCATTATCCGAGGCATGCGGGTTTAGGCCGCAGACAACGATCCTCGGCCTAGGCACAAGAAATAACTCTCTTAAGGATTTATAAGTCAAAAGAATATTTTTGCGTATCAAGCCCCTTCCTATATTACCAGGGACTTCTTTTAAAGGGATATGCCTGGTTATTAAACTTATCCTTAGGTATTTATTTAAAAGCATCATCACAAAATCTTTTGTGCCTGTATGCCTGGCAAAATATTCCGTATGCCCGCCTAACGCAAAGCCTGCCAGGTTTATTGACTCTTTGGATATCGGACAGGTCACTATGCAGTCTATTTCATCCCCGGCGATCAATTCCATGGCCTTATCAAGGTATTCCAGGGATGCTTTTCCATATTCCGGGCGGATCCTGCCAAAAGAAAAATCCTTATGCCGCACGTTATTTAAATCTAAGAATTTATAATTTTTTCCCGAAATGGCCTTAGCCCCTGCCTTATCGAATATTCCGCGATCGCCGATCACCACAAAGCTTGCTAAATTCCTAAGCCTTGCTAAAGCTTTTACGGTTATAGACGGGCCTATGCCGGAAGGATCACCAAAGGTGATCCCTACCTTAATTGGGTGAGATTTTGATATAGGATTGCGCTTTGAGTTCATTTAACCATTTTGTCAGGGTTTCCTGCATTTCTTTTTCAAATAGATAATTTTGGATAGTATCTTGGACTTCCTCCAGGCTCTGTTTAGAGGGCGGGATTATTTTGACAAGCCTGAAGATGGAAAAGGCATTTTCGATCTTTAGCGGCTTTGATACCTCATCGGGGCTTAGCCCGAAGACTATATCCTCGACTTCTTTCATCAATTCGCCTTTGGTGGCAGTAAGGCTATTGGCCTGCATAGAATATTGCTGGACCATTTCGTTAAAAGAGCGCCCTCTTTTTAAGTCGCTATACATTTTTTTTGCCATATCTTCGTCTTCTATGACCAGGGACTCGAACTCCCTTTCTTCGGGCCTTACGAATTCATCTTTATGTTTTTCGTAAAAATCCGTGATTTCCGCAGGGGTAATCATGATCTTGCTCTTTATCTTAAGATCGATAATATTATACATGAGCAGCTGTTCCCTCATCCTGGTTTCAAGATCCGCCTGGACAAGGCCTTGCAATTTCAGGGATCTTTGATAATCCGCCTCCGAATTGAATTTTTTCCTGATCTCGCCTATCCTCATTTTAATTCTTTCCGGATCTATATCAAGGCGGCTTACGGTATACATATCCTTTTTTTTACTGGCGTCTTCTAATGTCCTCTTTGCATCCTGCAGGATAAGGCGGTCCTCGATCAATCTATCCAATAAGTTCAATTTCATCTCTTGCGCTTTATCCTCCAGGTTCTTTCCTTTGGATTCTGCCGACAACTGGACCCGCGCGAAATTTAAAAAATCATTCAGGTCTTTTTGGGTGATTATATCGTTATTGACGATGGCGACTACCTTCTCCTGCGCGAAACCGGCGGCAGAAACAAGCATAAGCGTAAAAACTAAAAACAAAGTCATTTTTTTTATAAGGCTAATTGGCTTCATCATGTGCCTCCTGTGGGCCGATATATTTTTTAAAATTACCGATAGCTTCTCTTAACAGCCTGCAGTATAAGTCAAAACCGATACAGGTGATAAACCCATGCTGTTCCACTCCCAAAAGATTACCCGCGCCTCTCAACTCCAGGTCTTCCATAGCAATATTAAAACCCGCTCCCAGCTGTGAATGTTTTTGTATGGCATCCAGCCTTTTTTTAGCATCCGTATCAAGTATCGCGTTCTTGGGGATAGTAAAATAGGCATAAGCCGAACGGTTGAACCTGCCTACGCGGCCGCGCAACTGATGCAGGTCCGATAACCCGAAGGTATGCGCATCGGTAACGATTATAGTATTAACGCTCGGGATATCGATACCCGATTCGATGATCATCGTGCAGATCAAAACGTCGATCTTCTTTTTTAAAAAATCAAGCATTACCCGTTCAAGGGCCCTCGGCGGCATCTGGCCATGGGCTATCGCAACTTTAGTATCAGAAGGCAAGATCCTTGTAATTTTTTCTTTTATTTTTTCGATATCGTGAATACGGTTATGCACGAAATAGACCTGGCCTTTTCTTCTGATCTCTTTTGAGATCGCCTGCTCTATCAACGCATCGTCATATTCTACCACAATAGTTTTTATAGGCAACCTATTTTGGGGAGGCGTATTGATCACCGAAAGGTCCTTTGCCGCCATCAGGCTCATATATAAGGTACGCGGGATGGGGGTCGCGGTAAGGGTAAGTATATCCGAAGTCAATCTCAGCGCTTTAAGTTTTTCTTTAGCCTTCACGCCAAAACGCTGCTCTTCGTCAATAATCACCAGCCCCAAATCCTTAAATTTTATATCGTCGGATAAGAGCCTATGCGTTCCGATTACTATGTCTATATTGCCTTTTCCTACCCCTTCGATGATCCTCTTTTGCTCTGCGCCGGTTTTAAAACGGCAGAGCATCGCGATATTGATGGGAAAATTCCCTAAGCGCGAGCTGAAATTCTGGTAGTGTTGTTCTGCTAAAATCGTAGTGGGGACAAGGAAAGCTACCTGCCTGGAATCCTGCGTTGCCTTGAATGCGGAACGCATAGCTACTTCTGTTTTTCCGTAGCCGACATCGCCGCAAAGGAGCCGGTCCATGGGCCTGGGCGATTCCATATCGGCTTTTACTTCCTGCGTAGCCTTTACCTGATCGGGTGTTTCCTGGTAAGGAAAAGTCTCTTCGAATTCTTTCTGCCATTCTGTATCAGCTGAATAAGCAAACCCCTGGACGCTCAAGCGCATGGCTTGGAGGTTTAGAAACTCCCAAGCCAGTTTCTGTATCCCTTTCTTGGTCTTTTCTTTAGTCCTCTGCCATTCTTTAGAGCCTAAGCGGTATAACTTCGGTTTTCTTGTTTGGAAGGCAACATATTTTTGCACCAGGTGCATCTGCTCAATCGGTACATACAGCTTCTCTTCGCGGTCATATTCAATAACCATATGATCGGTAGGCTTAGCTTTGGCCCCTATCTTTTTTATCCCTAAGAATCTTCCTATTCCATACTGTGTATGTACTACATAGTCGCCGGGATTCAAATCCAAAAAATTATCCAGGGGAAAATCTTCCTTAAAGGAAATTGTCTTTGTAGCGTGGGATTTTGTGACCGGCAGTATAATGACTATTTTGTGCTCCCAAAGGCCAGCGCCGGTCGAGGGATCAAATGTTTTAATAGAAGCTATTTTTTCAACGTCCAGCTCTATCCTTATAGGAAGCTCGAAAGTAAAAGGAAATATATCGATAATTTCTCCCCTGCGGGAAAAATCCCCTTCTTCAGCAGTCTTCTCCTGCCTTTTATAATTAAAATCGATCAATATATTCGATATATTTTCTAAATCGAGAGTTCCACCTACGTATAATTTGAGGGACTTAAACATTTTTTATTCTTTAAAGCTAGATGCGGGATTTTCTGCCCTGCCAGGCAAGGACTAAA
Source organism: Candidatus Omnitrophota bacterium (assembly GCA_023227925.1). GTDB lineage: Bacteria > Omnitrophota > Gorgyraeia > Gygaellales > Profunditerraquicolaceae > JALOCE01. The sequence goes on along the minus strand of JALOCE010000043.1, from coordinate 7,059 downwards.
GGTGAGGCAATATAAACAGTAGAATAAACGCCTGAAATGAAGCCTACCAGCAACGTAAAGGCAAAATTGCTTAAAACCTCTCCGCCGTAGACTAGGATAGCAATAACCACCAGTAAAGTAACTCCGGAAGTAAGCAGAGTCCTGGCTAATGTCTGGTTAACGCTCAAATTTATCAATTCTTTAAGAGAGAGTTTTCTGTAAAGACGGCTGTTTTCCCTGACCCTGTCATAGATAACGATCGTGTCATTGATAGAATAACCTGCGATAGTTAAAAATGCCGTAACGCTCAATAGATCTATTGGCCTGCCTGTAACAACCAGGAATCCCAGAGCAACAAGTACGTCATGGATAAGGGCGATTACGCCGGCAATGGCAAAATTCACGTGTTTAAATCTAAAGGCTACATAGATCAGAATACCGATCAATGACCAGCAGAGCGCATACATCGCCTTAGTTTTTAGATGCTTACCTGCAATCGGGCCCACGCGCTCTATCCTCAAAATTTGAATATCTTGTCCGGGAAAACCTTCTTTTAATTTATTGGTTAAAATCTGGCTCTTATCTTCGCTGGTCCTGATCAAGACTACTCTGGGATTTTCCTTAAATTGCTGGATTGTTGCATCGCCTAGATTAATATTTTTTAAGACTGCCCTGACCTGTTCTATTTCAGGGGGCGTTTTAAAACTATATTCCTGCAATTGGCCTCCGGCAAAATCAATCCCATAAGCTTGTTTGCCTTTTTTAAAATAGACGCTCAAACCTACTATTATCACGATCAAAGATAAAGCATAGAAAAATTTTCTTTTGCCGATAAAATCTAGCTTTGTCTCTTTGATCCATTTCAACATCGGCAATGACTTGAGTATGCCAAAGGATAATAAGATTTCGAAAATCGTGCGCGTAACCACTATAGCGGTAAACATGCTGGAAATCAGACCAATGGTTAAGGTGACCGCAAAGCCCCTTATCGGGCCGGTGCCGAATTGGAATAATAAAAACGCAGCGATCAAGGTAGTAAAGTTAGAATCAAAGATTGCGCTGAATGCCCTCTGGTAACCGTTAGCTATGGCAGTGCGTAAGGCCCTTCCGGCGGATAATTCTTCCCTGATGCGCTCGTTGATCAAAACATTGGCATCAACAGCCATACCTAAAGATAAAACAATACCGGCGATGCCGGGCAAAGTCAGGGTTGCGGAGACTCCCGGGAATAAAAGCGGCAAGATCCCTAATCCCCCTAAAATCATCAATAAGTTCAACAAAAGCGCTATATCACTGATAACCCCTGCAAGTAAATAGTAAAGAGCCATAAAGGCAAAAACTAAAATACCTCCTATTATAGTGGCTTTTACGCCTTTATTTATAGAATCCTGCCCTAATAACGGCCCTACGGTCCTTTCTTCTTCTACATACATAGGAGCGGGTAATGCGCCTACCCTTAATACAAGCGCTAAATCCTGCGCTTGTTCGATGCTAAAACGCCCGGTTATTACTGCTTCGCCTGAAGGTATAGGCTCCTTTATATTGGGAGCGGATTGGACTTTGCCGTCTAATACAATGGCAAGCCTCTTGCCGACATTATCGGTTGTGATCTGGGCAAATTTCTTTGCTCCTTCCGGATTGAATTTAAGGCTGACCAATGGTTCGTTGAATTCATTCTGGCTGAAACTGACCGAAGCATTAGTCAAAGCCTCTCCGGTCAAGACTGCCTTCTTCTCCAAAAGCAAAGGCTCATTATCTTCCTGGCTGCGCGCTAGTTCAAGGCCTTCAGGAATTGTTCCTGCTATTGCCTGTTTTAATTTTTCGGGATCCACAGAGACAAGCTTGAATTCAAGCATTGCTGTTTTGCCGATAATATCCAGGGCACGCTCTCTATCTGTAACCCCGGGTAATTGCACTACTATTTCATCGTTACCTTGCTTTTGGATAGAGGTCTCCCTGACACCAAACTGATCTATCCTGTTCCTGATCACTTCGACTGCCCTATCCGCCACATCTTCTTTTGCGTCGGCGCTTAAGTGGCTGGTATCGACTTTCAGTAAAAGATGCATTCCTCCTTTTAGATCCAGGCCTAAATTAATCCTTTTATCCAAAGGAAAAGAAAAATATGCGCAGATGCCTACAATACCCAGGATTAAAATTGCCTTATAAAGAATGCGTCTTTCCATTTTTTAACTATCCTTCTTTTAGCTTTTTTTAAGATAAGCGATACAATTTTTTTCTATTTCTATTTTGACATTTTCATCGATTCTCAAAATAACGGTTTTATCTTTAACATTTACAATCGTACCGTGGATACCGCTTGCAGTGACCACCTCGTTGTTTTTATCAAGGCTTTTAAGCATTTTTTCATGCTCTTTTTCTTTTGTTTTCTGGGGGCGGATCAAAAGAAAGTAGAAAACAATGAATATAAGGATTAAAGGTACAAAATTTACTATAGGATTAACTGCTTGCGCTTGCGGCATTTTTTTCCTCCTTATTGATCCTCTTGACTAAGCTTTCTAGAGTAGCGGAAAGCACTGCGCCATTCTTCAACCAATGCTCCAGGCGTTCTTTTTTGATCTTGACCTCTCCGCTTAGAGGCTTATAATAACCTATTTCTTCGATGACCCTGCTATCCCTGCCTTTACGTTCATCGGAGATCGTAACGCGGAAATGCGGTTTTTTCTTGGGGTTCTTGCCTATCCTTCTCAAACGTATATGTACTGCCATTTTTTCCAGCCTCCTTATGTTTTAATTTCCGCCGTAGGCGGAATTTATTGCTTCTATCAAAGCCTTGGCTTTATTCATGGATTCAAAATATTCCTTTTCCGGGACAGAATCCGCGACAATGCCCGCTCCTGCCTGAATATAAGCAAATCCGTTTTTAATCACGATTGTCCTGATGGTTATACAAGTATCCATATTATGCGAAAAACTAAAATAACCTACGCAGCCGGCATAAACTCCCCGTTTTAAATTCTCGAGCTCATCGATTATTTGCATAGCGCGGATCTTGGGGCTGCCGCTTACCGTGCCGGCAGGGAATGTCGCTTTCAATACATCATAAACATTATATTTGTTATTGTCAAGCCTCCCCTCTACTTCGCTTACCAGATGCATGACATGGGAGTATTTCTCGACATTCATGAATTCAACGACTTCTACCTTGCCTGATTTACTCACCCTGCCCAAATCATTCCTGCCTAAGTCTACGAGCATGATATGTTCTGCTTTTTCTTTTTTATCATTAATCAGCTCGTTTACCATGCGTTTATCTTCGAGTTCCGTCTTACCCCGCGGCCTTGTCCCTGCGATCGGCCGCGTCTGGATAAGGCCGTCTTCGCAACGCACAAGCATCTCAGGCGAAGCGCCGATCAACAAGGCTGGGCCTAATTTTAAAAAATACATGTATGGCGAAGGATTGAGGCTGCGTAAGGCACGGTAGATCTGGAAAGGTTCTTTATTTATTTTTAATTTGAGGCGTTGCGATAAGACTACCTGTATAATATCCCCTTCTCTAATATATCTTTTGGCTTTAGTGACGATATTCTGAAATTCGCTTTTCTTAAAATTCGATGTTAAAGTAGATTTAATGCCGGTTTTTTTACTGTCATTTTTATAAACAAGAGGTTTTTTAAAATCCTTCTGTATCCTCTCGATGATCTTTATGGCATTGCGGTAAAGCCTGGTTTTCTCTGCCTCTGAAAGCCTGCGTTTTCCTTTTGGTAATATGATATTATTGACTATTTTTATGGTATGGTTTACGTGATCAAAGATCAGGATGGTATCGGTAAGGAGCAGGACAGAATCGGCAAGTTTTAAATCGTCCGGATTCTTATCGGGTATCTCCTCGAAGAACCTCACCATATCATAACCGATATAGCCTACCAGCCCTCCGTAAAAACGAGGCAGCCCCTGCACGTATACGCTTTTAAAATCCTGCATGATCTTTTTGATCTCTTCAAGCGGGGTCGTCTTTGTGATAAAAGAGCGGTTTTGTTTATTTTTCTGCGGATAGATTATCTCGATCTTGCTGCCCTTGCTTTTAAAGACTAAAGACGGGTTACTTCCTAAAAAAGAATAACGCGCAACTTTCTCCTGGCCTTCAACAGACTCCAGGAGAAAACCATACTCGCCTCTTTCTATCTTCAAGAAAGCAGAGACCGGCGTATCCAGATCCGCATTGATCTGTTTATACACCGGGATGACATTGCCTTTTCCGGATAATTTTAAAAAATCTTTTAATGAAGGACAATACATTTATTTTATTTTCCTATAAAAACAACTGCGGTTACCGGTGTGGCATGCCACTCCTACCTGCCTTACCTTTACTAAAAGCGCATCCATATCGCAGTCATAGCTGACTGATTTTACGTATTGATAATTACCGGAGGTCCCGCCCTTTACCCAGTATTCCTGCCTGGAGCGCGACCAAAAACAAGTCCTGCCTGACTTCAGGGTGCGCCTTAAGGATTCCTTATTCATATAAGCCATCATCAGCACTTCGCCTGTTTTGTAATCCTGTATGATCGCCGGTATTAATTTCTGCTGATCAAATTTTAAGCTACTTAAACTGAATTTTGCTTTTTTTGTCATAAGCGCACTGGTATCCCTTTTTCTTTTAAATATTCTTTTACCTGTTTTACGGAATATTCCTGGTAATGAAAGATAGAGGCCGCTAAACCGGCATCTGCTCCTGCTTCAGCAAAGACCTGGTAAAAATGCTCTAAGTTACCCGCCCCGCCCGAAGCTATCACAGGAATATTTACTCTCTCTGTAATAGCCTTTGTCAGGCCTAAGTCGAAACCATCCTTTGTACCATCATAATCCATGCTCGTCAAGAGAATTTCTCCGGCGCCGAGTTCAGCTACCTTTTCCGCCCATTTGACAGCATCTAATTCCACGGGAGTCCTTCCGCCGTTAATATAGACCTGCCAGTAATCTTCGTTTTTCTTGGCGTCTATAGCTGCTACGATGCACTGGCTGCCGAATTTTAAAGCAGCATCGCGAATCAGATCCGGAAACCTCACACCAGCGGTATTAATAGAGACTTTATCTGCCCCGGCATTTAAAAGATCTTTTATGTCGTTTATATCGGTTATCCCGCCGCCCACCGTAAAAGGCATGAATATATTTTGGGCTATTTTATCTACCAACTCAACAAGAGTTTTTCTGCGTTCGAAGCTTGCGGTAATATCCAGAAATACAAGCTCATCGGCCTGCTGATGGTCATAGACCTTAGCTACCTCAACAGGGTCTCCGGCATCGCGCAGGCCTTGGAACTTTACTCCCTTTACCACGCGGCATTCTTTAATGTCTAAACAAGGGATGATACGCTTAGCTAACATCGCTTATTTTGATTTTTGATACAAGTATTTTCCTAATAAACCCCATGTTTCTTTACCAGCTTTACCATCGGCATTCAGATTATTTGCCTTCTGGAATGCCTTTATCGCATCGCGGGTCTGCCTGCCCATCCTGCCGTCAATGTGGCCAGGGTCAAAACCGGCATTCTTTAAAGCGACCTGGATCATCTTTACACTTGGCCGGGATTTTACCTCACCGACAACCTTTTTTTTGCCTACCTGATTTACCGACGATTCTTTTTCCTCCGCAGGCTTATTTAAAGCATCTTTTAAACTATTGATCTCTTCGTCCTTGGTCTGTATCTGCGCCTCTAAGACTGAAACCTGGTTCTTTAATCCTTGAATATCAAGATCTTTTTGTTTGCGCGCCGTAGCGCATCCTCCTAAAGAAACAAGAAAAAGCATTGCGACTAAAAAAACAACTAATCTCTTTCCCATTACCTCCTCCTTTCCTATCCCAGTTTTAAAGCCTGGGTTAAGGTAAATTTGCCCTCGTATAAGGCTTTACCTATGATCACACCTGTCAATCCCTGTTTTTCCAAAGATTTAAGCTTATGTATATCGTCCAGAGAAGACATGCCGCCTGAAGCAATAATTTTCATCCCTGTTTCTTTAAGCAGGTTTTTGACCCCTTTTATATTCGGCCCCTTTAAAGTACCGTCTTTTAAGGTATCGGTATAGATCAACTCTTTAAAGCCTATCTTTTTTAAGGCATGCGCAAAAGCCAATACGTCTTTGGCTTTGCCACTGGAACGCCAGCCCTTTATTAATAAATTATTATCTTTAGCATCGATACTAACGATGATCTTATTTTTAAAGAGCTTAAAAGCTTTTTGTAAAAAAACTTTGTCTTCGACTGCCCTGGTGCCAAGGACTACGCGCCAGACCCCGAAACCCACTAACGCCTTGATAGTCTCTAGTTTTCTCACCCCTCCGCCAAATTGCACCGGAACATCTACGTTACTGACGATTTCTTTGACCAGATCTAAATTTTTGATCGTCCCGCTCATCGCGCCGTCAAGATCGACCACATGGAGCAATTTTGCGCCTTGCTTTATCCAGTGTTTTGCGGTTTTTACCGGATCGCGGGAATAGACTTTTTTATCAAGCCTGCCCTGTACAAACCTTACGACACAACCATCTTTTAAATCTATCGCCGGGATGATCAACATTTTAAATTTACAAAATTCTCCAGCATCTTAAGGCCGATGTCCTGGCTCTTTTCCGGGTGGAACTGCATTCCGTATATATTATCCTGCCAGACTACGGCTGCAAAATCGCCTCCGTAATTACAAGTCGCTGCGATTATGCTCTCGTCTTTCGGTTTGGAATAATAGGAATGACAGAAATAAACATAAGCATTATCGGGCATATCTTTTAATAAAGGGCAATCGTCTGAAGTTTTATTTAACTGGTTCCATCCGATATGAGGGACTTTAAGCTCTTTACTATTCCTGAACTTCTCGACCCTCCCCTTTAATATCCCGGTGCCTTTTTTGATCTTGGCTTCTCGGCTCTCCTCAAATAAGAGTTGCATCCCTAAACAGATGCCTAAGAATATTTTTTTATTTTTAATGTGCTCTTTTAAGGCGGGGATTAAGCCTTGTTTCTCTAATTCTGTTACGGCGTCATCGAATGCGCCTACTCCCGGAAGCACCACTTTTTCGCATTCTTTAATCTCACTGGGCTTATTAGTAATAATGGTCTTTGCGCC
>JALOCE010000042.1 GCA_023227925.1 Candidatus Omnitrophota bacterium | reverse complement strand
AAAGAATTTAAATTTAAAGATTTCGTTGAAGCGAAATATTTTCTCGACCTTATCAGCATTATTGCCGAAGAACAGGGCCATCATCCAAATTTTAGCTTGATCTACAATAAACTTAAAGTAACGCTTACTACTCATGCTGCCGGAGGCCTGACCGAAAATGATTTTATTATGGCAAAAATAATAGATGAATTAGGAGGCGAAGAGTGAAACCGGAAACCGATATACTCCCCATAGGGCCGTTAATGATCGAGCATCGGCTCATTGAGCGCGTGGTTACCTTACTCGAGAAAGAGCTGGCAAGAATACGCGAGGGAAACCAGGTGAACGCGTTTTTTTTGACTTCCGCAATAGATTTCTTTAAAGTCTACGCCGACAGGTGCCATCATGGCAAGGAAGAAGATATTTTCTTTGATGACCTCCAGAAAAAGATGCTTTCTCCGGAAGACAAAACGATGATAGAAAATCTAAAACAAGACCATGTGCGCAGCAGGGAGTTGGTAGGCAAATTGGCTGGCGACGTCCAGGAAAGCTCCCGTCAGCCTAACGCTGAAATATCAAAAACCATAGCCGCGGATATAGAGGATTTAGTCAAGCTTTACAAGGTGCATATCGGCAAGGAAGATAAAGAATTTTTTATCCCGGTGATGAAATATCTGAGTAAAGAAGAGCAAGATGGTATGTTGTGCAGGTTTTGGGAGTTTGACAGGTTGTTAATCCATGAAAAGTATAAAAACATAGTTGCGCAATTTGAGGCCTGATATGGCGGATGAACTTACCATAAAGATAGCAGGTGAAGCTGGCCAGGGGATGCAGAGTATCGGCGCTGCGTTAAGCCGCTTTTTCAGGAAGAACGGTTTTCATATTTTTGCGAACCAGGATTATATGTCCAGGGTGCGCGGCGGCAATAATTTTTTTCAGCTTAGGATCGCCAATAAGCCGGTTTATACGCTGCGTCAAAAAGCAGATATTACTGTAGCCCTGGATAAAAACAGTGTCACTTTACATCAGAATAGCATAGCAGAAGAAGGAATTATAATTCTTGATAAGGCTAAATTTAATATTTCCGGGGAGAATAAATTATTTTTTAATGCCCCATTTTATGAATTAGCCAATAATACAGGCGGAAGCGATATTTTTATCAATACAGTCTGTTCCGGGGTTATCGTAGGATTAACGGGGCTGGCATTTGATCACCTGCAGGAGATCATAAAGGATATTTTCGCGGATAAGCAGGATGACGTTATCCAGAAGAATATCGAGGCGGCAAAAGCAGGATACGATTTTGCAAAAAATAATTTTAAGGAAGAAAAATTCAGGTTAAACTCTGGCGCAGCCCAAGAGGATCTGCTGATGAATGGTAACGAAGCGATCGCGCTCGGTGCCATAAGGGCAGGCTGTAAGTTTTATAGCGCTTATCCGATGACGCCTTCCACGACCATTATGGATACTATGGCTCATTACGGGAAGAGATTTAATATCGTGGTTGAACAGGCCGAGGATGAGATCGCAGCGATTAATATGATCATTGGTGCTTCTTTTGCCGGTGCCCGGTCAATGGCAGCTACTTCAGGAGGCGGATTTGCGCTGATGGTAGAAGGATTGAGCCTTGCCGGAATGACAGAGACACCGATAGTAGTAGTAGATGCGCAGCGCCCTGCCCCTGCAACCGGATTTCCTACAAGGACAGAACAGGCGGATCTAGATTTTCTTATCCATGCCGGCCACGGTGAATTTGCGCGGGTGATATACGCCCCCGGTACGATAGAAGAGGCGTTTTATTTGACGATCAAAGCATTCAATATCGCCGAGAAATACCAGATACCGGTCTTAATTATGACTGACCAACACCTGGCGGATTCATATCGCGGCATCGAGCCGTTCGATTTAAATAAGGTAAAGGCGCAAAGGTATATTATCTCAAAAGAGGATTCTAAAAAAGTAACCAGTTATAAAAGATACCAGCTTACGGAGTCCGGCGTATCTCCGCGAGCCGTACCTTCATGGATCCAGGATGTTATTTATGTAGATAGTGATGAGCATAATGAAGAAGGCCATATTACCGAAGATGCCGATATGCGTATAAAAATGGTCGGGAAGAGATTCTACAAAAAAATAACGGCCCTCAGCCAGGAAATAGAGAAACCCAGTGCTTATAATATGGCTAATGCGGATACCGTTCTCCTGGGGTTCGGCTCAACCTACGGCGTAATGAAAGAAATTTGCGCAGAGCCCGGGAATGAAAAGTTTGGTTTTATACATTTTTCTCAAGTCTGGCCATTCCCCGTTTCAGAAGTAAACCAACTCTTAAAAGATAAAAAGAATCTCTTTACGGTAGAGAATAATGCGGGTGGGCAACTGGCCAAACTGCTTATGAGGGAAACGGGCATTAAGGTGGAGCATTCCATATTACGCTATGATGGCAGGCCTTTTGACCTGGATTATCTTGCCGGACGGATAAGGGAGCTAAAAAATAAATGAATGTAAGCGATTTTAAGAGTAATGACGAAATAGCCTGGTGCCCTGGCTGCGGAGATTTCGGGATACTCGGCGCGCTTAAAAAAACACTGGCAGCGTCGGATAAGCGGCCTCAGGATATTTTACTTGTTTCAGGAATAGGGCAGGCAGCCAAACTCCCCCACTACATAAAATGTAATTGTTTTAACGGCCTGCATGGCAGGGCTATTCCTCCCGCGGTTGCGGCAAAGATTGCCAATCGTAATTTAACGGTGATTGTGACAACAGGGGACGGCGATTGTTACGGCGAGGGCGGCAATCACCTGATGCACAACATAAGGAGAAATGTAGATATAACTGTTATCGTTTGTAACAACCAGATTTATGGATTAACTAAGGGGCAGGCTTCGCCCACTACTGATTTAGGCTATGTGACTAAAGTCCAAGTCAATGGAGTTATCCTGGAGCCGATGCATCCTCTAGAGATGGCTATTGCATTGGGGTGCGGTTTTGTTGCCAGGGGGTATTCATCAGACATGGAGCATCTTTCCTGGTTAATTTCAGAAGGTATAAAACATAAGGGTTTCTCTTTGATCGATGTATTACAGCCCTGCGTGACTTTTAATAAGAAGAATACTCATGAATGGTATGCAAAGCGGATATATAAAGTTAACGAAGATGCATCTTATAATCCTGGTGATAAAATGGCGGCATACCAGAAGACAGAAGAATGGGGAGAGAGGATCCCTATCGGGATAATCTATAAGTCCGAGAAAGAAAGCTACGAAGACAGAAGCGGGCTCAATAAAATTATTCCTTTAGTAGAAGAAGAGATAGAAAATATCGATATTAGTGATATACTCAGGGAATTCATTTAACCGGAATCGCGACAGGAGGCGCCAGCTTATAAAATGTTTGACCTAATTATTATCGGGGCCGGGCCAGCCGGCATTACTGCCAGTGTTTATGCGGCGCGCCAGAAGATGAAATTTCTTGTTATCACTAGGGATATCGGCGGGCAGGCAGCCCTAAGCGGAGATGTAGAAAATTACACCGGTTATCAATTCATAAGCGGGCCGGAATTAGCCGCGAAGTTCGAAGAACATATGCGTAAATTTGATTTTGAATTGAAGGAAAATGAGGAGGTCCTGAGCATCAATATGGGGGACGAGGGGCTTTTCACGGTTGGGACTGGTAAAGGCGAATATGAAACCAGGTCTCTGATAATCGCCTCCGGGAAAAAATCAAAAGAGCTTAATGTCCCGGGCGAAAAAGAATTCAAGAATAAAGGCATCACCTATTGTGCTACTTGCGACGGCCCGCTTTTTGCGGGTAAGGACGTAGCAGTCATAGGCGGCGGTAATTCTGCCTTGGATGCTGCAATGCAATTAATGAAGATAGCGCGGCGCGTTTATATTATCAATATTGCCGCGGGAATAAGAGGCGATGCCGTAGTGCAGGGAAAAGTTATTAATAGTGAAACTGTAACGGTCTTAAATAATGCCCAGGTAACTGCTGTTTTCGGCGATAAAATGGTCAGCGGGATCAAGGTTAGGCAGGATGATAAGGAAGAAACATTATCTGTCCAGGGAGTCTTTGTGGAAATCGGCCTGATCCCTAATACCGAGTTTGCGAAAGACCTGGAAAAGAATACCATGGGTGAGATCAAGGTTAACTGCCGTAATGAAACTAATATCCCCGGAATTTTTGCCGCGGGCGATGTCACGGATGTGCCCGAAAAACAAATTATAATCGCTGCAGGAGAAGGTGCCAAGGCAGCCTTGAGTGTTTTCAGGTATTTAGCGTCAGTATAATTCTTATTTTTTTTCAGAAAGGATACCAATAATGGGATTAATCTCGCTTTTATTCAGCAATCCACTATTGTTTGTCATCTTAGCCGTATTGCTTCTATATTCGGTGATTGCGCATGAAGTGGCCCACGGATGGGTTGCTCATCTTTTTGGGGATGATACGGCTCTTAGGCAGGGGAGGCTTACCCTTAATCCTGCTTCGCATCTTGATCCCATCGGAACATTGATGCTTTTTTTTGTGGGGTTTGGTTGGGCAAGGCCGGTGCCGGTCGATTACTATAATTTAAAGAGGGCCCGTTTCGGTTTCTTCAGCGTTGCTTTGGCAGGATGCGCGGCCAATATACTCATTGCTTCGATCGCACTTATTTTATTACAGTTTGAAACCGTCAGTGCCAATCCTGTTTTTTCTATCATATTGCCGATCATGATAAAGATAAATATAATCCTGGGGGCTTTTAATTTGATCCCCATCCCCCCGTTGGATGGTTCAAAGATCCTGATGAGTTTCCTGCCATATAGGGCGCAGGAGAGCTTAGCAATGCTGGAACCTTACGGTTTTTTTATCCTGGTGTTTCTGCTCTTTAGCGGGCTCTTAAATCCCGTGATAACTTTTATGGAAAGTTTGATCTATGGGGCTATCGCTACTCTGTTTAGTTTTTTCAGATAAGAGGAGAGCCTTGATCTAATAGCCTGGTTGGCTAAAACCGACCAGGCTTTTTTTATGGTTAATAAGGCTTGACAAATTATGTAGTATGTTGTATATTACCTACAAATCATATAAAACCTACAAATCATATAAAACATACAAAGCCTTATAAAAAAGGAGAGGTTAAATGAGCAAATTTTCTATGCCTAAAGTTTTTGGCGCGGTCACCATGGGCGAGCGGGGCCAGATAGTGATCCCTATGGACATAAGAAAAGTTTTTTCGATCAAGCCCGGGGACAGGTTGATTGTTTTCGCCAAAGAAAACGACGGGCCTATCGGCCTTATCCCGGCGGAGCAATTCAGTAAATTTTTAGAGCATGCCACAGAGATGTTGGCGAAAATCAAAAAAATCAATAATGCGCAATAAGGCGAAATTATTTTTAATAATTTTATTTTTATTCTTATGCCCTGCGGCAGTCATGGCGGCGGAAGTCCTTACCTGGCAAGACTGTATTATAGAGGCGGCGAAGAATCATCCGGATCTGATCGCGGCGCAGGAACAGGTAAAGCAGTCTGAGGCTAGTAAGAAGATCACTGCCAGTACTCTTTACCCTCAGGTAACTAGTAATTTGGGCGCATCGACCGCAAGGACGCAAAAAGATAATTCAGCCGGCTCTGTTGCTGATTCCTATTCTTATGGGGTAAGTGGAACGCAATTAATATTTGACGGGATAAAGACAATCAATAATGTAAGGGCCGCTAAAGAAAATATAGAAGCGTCGAAGCAGAATTTCAAATTTACCTCAGTGACAGTACGGTTACGATTACGGACTGCTTTCGTCAATTTATTAACAGCGCAGGATATGCTGCGTATCACCAAAGAGATCTACGATATCAGAAGGTCTAATTTAGAGCTGATTTCTTTAAGGTATGAATCCGGGCTGGAGCATAAGGGCGCGCTTTTGACTGCAGAAGCAGATTTGGCGCAGGCGGAATATGAAATTTCTCAGGCAAAAAGAAACATGGAAGTTACTGAAAGAGATCTGGTCAAGGAAATGGGGAGGATGCAATTGACCCCTATAGAGGTAAAAGGAGATTTCCAGGTAAAAGATGCCGCAAAGGTTAAACCTGACTTCGAATCCTTAGCCAAAGACAATCCCTCTTTAAAACAGCTCGTTGCCCAGAAGAATGCAGCGGACTTTAGCCTGCGGTCTGCCTATGCTAATTTTTCTCCGACGTTGAATGGAGCGGCCGGGGCAAATAAAAATGGCACGCGTTGGGAGCCGCGCGGCAATCAGTGGAATTTAGGCTTGACTTTATCCATGCCGATATTCGAGGGCGGCCTCCGGTTTGCGCAAGTCTCGCAGGCCAAGGCTCTATTACATCAACTCCAGGAAAACGAAAGAAGTACAAGAGACGGTATTGTTTTGACGCTAGAACAGACCTGGGCAGCACTGCAGGATGCAGTGGAAAATGTGCGGGTGCAGGAAAAGCAATTGATCGCAACGCAAGAGCGCTCTAAGATCGCCCAGGCGCAATATTCCATCGGATTTATATCATTTGATAACTGGACCATTATTGAAGATAACCTTGTGAGTGCAAAGCAAAATTTTCTGAATGCCCAGGCTAATGCGTTACTTGCCGAAGCGAATTGGATACAGGCGAAAGGAGAAACGATAGAATATGCGCAAAATTAAATTAAAAATTATTTTTTTGATCGTGGCCATATTGATCACCGCAGCATTCGTTATGTCAAAAATAAAAGGTAAGAACCTGGATAGCGAAATAATAAGAGAGGTTAATCCTACGATTGGGACAATCCAGGTTTTAATATCTACTACGGGCACGGTTTTGCCTAAAAATCGCTTAGAAATTAAACCGCCGGTTTCCGGGCGTATTGAAAGTATTGAGGTCAAAGAAGGGGAACAGGTTAAAGACGGCCAGACCCTGGCGTGGATGAGTTCTACTGAACGCGCAGCACTCCTTGACGCTGCCGAGGGCCAGGGAGAGGAAACCTTGAAATATTGGAAAGAAACTTATAAGGGCATACCGCTACTATCGCCTATAGACGGGGAAGTGATAGTAGCCACGACTCAGCCCGGACAGACCGTTACGACAGCCGATGCTGTAATTGTTTTATCGGACGAGCTGATTGTCAGGGCCGAGGTCGATGAGACTGATATCGGAAAGATTAAAGTGGGACAGAACGCTAATATTACCCTGGATGCGTATCAGGATCAGAAAATAAAAGCCAGCGTTGAACACATATATTATGAATCCGAAACTGTAAATAACGTTACTATTTATAAAGTTGACTTGAAACCCGAGAAAGTGCCGTCGTTCTTCCGTTCGGGAATGAACGCGACCGTAGATTTCATTACGGAAAGCAAGGATCATATTCTTATTATCCCTGTAGAAGCAGTGCGTAAAGAAAAAGGTAAGAGTTTCGTTTTGGTCAGGCAGGAGAGTAGTAAGAATCCATCGAAGACAGAAGTTGACTTGGGCATCACCGATGATAAAAACGTTGAAGTTATTTCCGGGGTCAATGAAAAGGATAGGATACTGATAACAACGAAAAAATATGTGCTTCCCAATGGCGCTGCCGGAACTAATCCTTTTTTGCCATTTCGTAACAAGAAAAAATGATCGAATTAAAGAACATATATAAGACTTATCAGATGGGTGAGGCAGAAGTCAGGGCCTTGCAGGGAGTTTCTCTAAAGATCGCCTCCGGAGAATTTGTGGCGATTATGGGGCCTTCGGGTTCGGGAAAATCTACACTGATGCACGTTTTGGGTTTATTGGACAGGCCGGATTCAGGCGATTATTATTTAGGGCAAAGAAAGATCAATAAGCTTTCAGACGGGGAATTATCCGCGATACGTAATCGTTTAGTCGGTTTTGTGTTCCAGCAGTTCCATCTTTTGCCGAGGTTAAGCGCTTTAGAGAACACCGAGCTTCCTTTGATTTACGCCGGAAAACGCCATTTAAAGGAAAAAGCCAAAGAGAAACTCGAGGAGGTCGGGCTTGCAAATAGGATGGGCCATCAGCCGAATGAGCTTTCCGGAGGCCAGCAGCAGCGCGTAGCCATAGCCCGTTCGCTCGTCAATGAGCCTTTGGTAATTTTTGCGGATGAGCCGACGGGAAACCTGGATTCAAAAAGCCAGGAAGAGATAATGTCGATCCTGAAAGAACTGAATGAAAAAGGCAAGACCGTTATTATCGTCACGCACGAAAAAGAAGTCGCTAACCATGCCAAGCGCGTTATCCGTATGCTCGATGGGAAAATTATCTCTGATGAAAAGTTAAAGGTTTCGTTAATGCCCGCAGAAAAAAATGAGGCAGATAAGATAATCGATGGTGTTTTATCAAAATCAGAGAGGAAGGCCAGAGAAACTGAATTCTTTGATTATCTTCGCCAGGCAGCAAAAGCGATGCTTTCACATAAGATGCGTTCATTTTTATCTATATTGGGTATTCTAATCGGTGTTGCCGCAGTGATCGCTATGCTTGCCTTAGGCACAGGAGCGAAGGAATCAATTGAGAAGCAACTGGCATCATTAGGGTCAAACCTTATTTTGGTGAGGTCTGGTTCGGCGAAAGTTCATGGTGTATCTTCCGGTGCAGGAAGTATTACGCGTTTTACTTTTGATGATATGGCTGAGATTGAAAAACTGACGGAATTAGTAAACAAGGTAAATCCTTTAGTCAGCGGCAAGGGGCAGCTTGTTTATATGAGCCAAAACTGGAGTACCGAGGTAGACGGCGCGGGCGTTAATTACGCTCTTATCCATGCTGCAGTTCCTCCGATAGGCAGATTTTTCACAGAAGAAGAGGTTAAGAGAAGAGATAAGGTTGTAGTGTTAGGGACGACAGTGGTAAAAGAGCTATTTGGAGACGCCAATCCTATAGGCGAGACCATAAAGATAAACCTGATTAATTTTAAAGTCATTGGGATATTGCCGCAAAAAGGCGGAGGAGGTTTTCACGATCAGGATGATGTAGCGGTTATTCCCGTCACTACTGCGATGTACCGGGTCTTTGGAAAAGATTACATTGAAACAATCTCAATAGAAGCCAGTAGCCCAGATTCAATAGACGCGGCGCAGGAAGCAATAAGTAAAATTATCATGAAACAACACCACCTTAATACTAAAGAAGAGCAGGATTCCTTTCAGGTCCGTAATATGGCCGATATCAAGAATACGCTTTTAGCCACTACTAAAACGATGTCATTGTTATTGGGGGTGATTGCCGCCATATCGCTTTTAGTAGGAGGCATAGGGATTATGAATATAATGTTAGTTTCGGTAACCGAACGCACGCGCGAAATAGGTTTACGTAAAGCGATCGGCGCGACTAATAAAGATATCATGATCCAATTTCTTATTGAGGCAATATTGATGTCTTTTATCGGAGGGGCCGCCGGTATTTTACTTGGTAGTGGCGTATCTACGCTTATAACTATCCTTGCCGGATGGACAGTGAAGGTTTCCTGGTTTTCTATAACCCTTGCCACGACCTTTTCTTTGGTTATAGGAGTTGTTTTTGGGATCTGGCCGGCGCAAAAAGCCTCGAAGCTTGACCCAATCGAAGCATTGCGCTACGAATAATGATGTAAGCCTTTCGGGTAATTTTTCTT
Source organism: Candidatus Omnitrophota bacterium (assembly GCA_023227925.1). Taxonomy (GTDB): domain Bacteria; phylum Omnitrophota; class Gorgyraeia; order Gygaellales; family Profunditerraquicolaceae; genus JALOCE01. The sequence goes on along the minus strand of JALOCE010000042.1, from coordinate 4,639 downwards.
GTTTTTTGCCGGATTTCGAGGTATATTTTAACTATGAAAACGATACTCTTGAGAAGCTTACTTTGTCTTATGATTATGGCATTGGTCAGCGGATTTACGGGTGAAGTAGTCTATGCCAATAACCATCAGGATTGCGCATGTTGCGCCAGTAATAATTGCCATAGTAATAGCAAATGCCACGATACGGCTAAGGTATGTGTTTGTAATTATCAGACAGCCCGGGTAACCTTACCAAAAAATAATACTTTACCTGTGCTTGTCTTTACCGGATATCTTGTGCAAAATTTAAATTTTACCTACCTTTATCTATCCACTGATGATATCTTTCATCCCCCGAAAGCGTAACAAACCTATATTTTAATCAAAAAACAACAAATTTATTTATAAAGGAGAAATATTATGAAAAGATATTTTTTAGTGCTACCTATTGTTATGTTTATGCTTCTGGGCGGCGGATATGCTCTAGCTGTAGCAGGCGGCTGTTGCGCAAAGACCTCTTGTGCATGTGTAAAGGGAGGCTGCTGTGTAAACGAACAATGCGCCTGTAAAGGAGACTGCTGTACTAAAGGCAGCTGTAATTGCGCTAGCGGTAAATGCGATATAAAGTGCAATTGCCAGAAGCAATAACAACCAGCGTGTAACATCTTTGTGAGCAAGAACGGGGAAGGTGGGAATCGCCTTCCCCGTTCTTGTATAATTTATCCTTGAATATTATATTTGACAAAACCGGATAATATGGTATACTAAAACAGTGATATAAAGTTTAGAAAATCTTAAGCCGTAAAGGAAGACAACTAACCTTTGCGGCTTTTTTCTTTCGAGTCAATAGAGTCTGCCGGTAGGCAGGCAAGGAGGAGTCATTAAAAAAGTAAGAACGTCCGATAGGGGCAGGAAATGTAAATACCCCCACTGTAAGCAGGTTTTAAGTATTTATAATCATGAACTTTATTGCCATGTCCATGTTGGTATGCCTGTTGAAAAACAGAAGCTTAGGTTATCCTAATTATGATGACGCATAAATCGAATAATATAGGTAATCCTTCGCCAGGGGCTAAACAGCCGGCTGAGAGTTTTTATGGGCTGGGTATTGCGCCAAAGATACTGGATATTTTAGAGCAGATAAAATTTAAGGTGCCGACACCTATTCAGTTAAAGGCGATCCCGCTGGCAATTGAAGGCAAGGATATTATTGGTATCGCGCAGACGGGTACTGGTAAAACCCATTCTTTTGCTATTCCTATGATACAGCGCCTTGCGCAAAAGAAGGGCGTAGGCCTGGTCCTTGCGCCTACGCGGGAATTGGCTATTCAGATCGACGAAGCCTTTCAGGGAGTAGCGCATCCTTTTGGGATACGGACCGCCTGTCTTATCGGAGGCGCTCCTATGCCTCCTCAGGTTCAGGCCTTGCGTAAAAACCCTCGCGTGGTAATTGCTACTCCGGGCAGGCTCATCGATCATATGGGGCAGTGGAATTTCCTGCCGGATACCGTAACGATGCTGGTGCTTGATGAAGCAGACCGTATGCTTGATATGGGATTTGCCCCGCAGATTGAACGTATTTTACGTTTTCTGCCTAAAGACAGGCAGACTATGCTTTTTTCCGCAACTATCCCTAAGGAGATTATGGGGATTGCCGCAAAACACATGAAACTTCCTGTTTCTGTCGAGATCGCCCCTTCCGGAACGACCGCAGAACACGTTACCCAGGAATTATTTATCGTTAAGAAAGAATTCAAATTAACTCTTCTTAAAAAAGTGCTTGCGCAGTACCATGGAGCAGTGCTTTTGTTTTCCCGCACTAAGCACAACGCGCGAAAGATTGCCGTCTCAGTCAGGAGTATGGGGCACAGCGCAGCTGAAATACATTCTAACCGTTCTTTGAACCAGCGCCGGGAAGCGCTGGAAGGTTTTAAGTCCGGTAGATACAAAGTGCTCGTGGCTACTGATATTGCTGCCAGGGGAATTGATGTGACTGGTATAGAGCTGGTCATCAATTATGATCTTCCGGAAGATGCGCAGAATTATGTGCACCGTATCGGACGTACTGCCCGCGCAGGGCATAAAGGGCATGCGATTTCTTTTGCCACTCCTGATCAAAGCCGCGATGTGCGGGATATCGAAAAACTCATCAGGACAACTCTTCCTATTATAAAGCATCCGGGTATCTCGCAAGAGGAATTCAGCCAGTATTCGCCAGAACCTTCGGCCAAGCAACATATAAGGCGCAATCACGGCCATCAGCAAAGAGGGCATTTTAACTATCGTAAGCGAAAAATAAGTTGACAATAACGAAATTTGTGTTATACTTGCATTTAGTAGTGAATATAAGATTAGAAGTCGAGGGCCGGAAGGTTTAGATAACTAACCTTTCGGTTTTTTTTGTTTGTCATTATTTAACCCGTTAGAGAACCAAAGTCTAGCAGGGAAGGATGACGAGGATTTCTAACGCGTTTACTATAATTTTAGAGGAAGGAGGAAGTTAGATAATGACAAAAGGTAAAGTAAAGTGGTTTTCAGACCAAAAAGGTTATGGTTTTATCACACCTGAGTCCGGAAGCGATGTATTTGTGCATCACAGCGCAATCCAGGGCGAAGGGTATAAATCTTTAGCCGAAGGCCAGGAAGTTGAATTTGAAATTGAAAAAGGCCCTAAGGGAGAGCAAGCTACGAAAGTAGTCAAGTTATAACCTAAAAAAAACGAGAGCCCGGCACATCTGTGGCGGGCCTCTTTTTTTAAAACAAGGAGGAAGTAATGCATACAGGGAAGATAAAGAAGTTAGTCCGCGATAGAGGATTTGGTTTTATCGCTGATACAGACGGCAGAGAAGTATTTTTTCATCAGTCAGGTATCGTAGATGCGACATTTGACGCTTTGAACGAAGAGCAGGCAGTAGAGTTTGAAGTAGAGCAGTCACCAAAAGGCCCGCGCGCGATCAACGTCCGTATCGTAAAATAGTAATAGCACCAGAAAATAGCGTTACCTATGAAAATAGCATTTATTGAGCCATCCGCCTCAGAGGCGAATGTCTATAGTAAGCTGCATATGCCTCTTTTAGGCCCGATTTATTTAGGGACTATCCTTAAAAACAGGGGGCATGAGGTTGTAGTTTACAACGAGGACATATATAAACCCGATTATTCCCGCGTAGACGCCGATATTATCGGTATTTCAATCTTGACTTCGACTGCAAAACGCGGTTATGAAATCGCTAAGCAATTCCCCAAAGAAAAAGTAATTATCGGTGGAGTGCATGCCAGCCTCTTGCCTGATGAGGCCCTGCAGTTTGCAAGGCAGGTGGTGATAGGCGAGGCAGAAGAAGTAATCGTTGGTATAGTAGAAGGCTCGATTCAGGATCCGGTTGTGCAGGGTATCCCAGTGCAAGATCTGGATAGCCTGCCGCAACCGGATTTTTCTTTGGTCAAAGGATATAAAAAACGCCCTCTTATTATGCCTATTTCTACCTCCAGAGGCTGTCCTTTTGATTGCACATTCTGTTCCGTGACAAAGATGTTTGGACGTGAATACCGTTTCCGCAGCGCCGGAAGCGTAATAAAAGAATTTCTAGCGCTGAATACGGATTCGATATTCTTTTGTGATGATAATTTCACGGCTAATCCTCAGCGCACGCGCACTCTCCTGGAGCTTATGGCGAAGAATAGAGTGAGGAGCTGGAGCTGCCAGGTGCGTTGTGATATTGCCAAGGATGAGGAATTCTTAACGCTCATGTCTAAGGCCGGCTGTTCCGTAGTATGCGTTGGATTTGAATCGGTGAATGCCAAGACCCTTAAGGCGTATCAGAAGAAGCAGTCTCTCGATGACATTATTAATGCCATCCGTTCTTTTCATCGCAAGAAGATCAAGATTCACGGGATGTTTGTTTTAGGCAGCGATGATGATAATAAGCATACCATATGGGAAACGCTTAAATTCGGGTTAAAGCAGAAGATCGATACCCTCCAGATGACGATCTTGACGCCTTTTCCCGGCACCAAAGTATACGCGGACTTAAGGCGAGAGAAGAGGATCTTCAGCCAGGATTGGGACCTTTATGACGGCCAGCATGTCGTATTCAAACCAAAATTATTATCTGCCAGGGAATTACAGTCGAATGTCGCCCAGGCTTATTTGAAATTTTATTCTCTCTCCAGGTTTTTCATCCTGCTTGTAAAGTTACATTTCAGAAATGCGATGTTCCGCCTGATGGGATACAGGATTGTCAGGCAATGGCTGCAGTCTAACCATAAAATGCATTGGTTGCCAGAAAGCAATATCTCTTCCCACCCCGTTATTTAATCACCAAAAATTTATTGTAGTAATATGTGTTTAATAAAAGAATTGTCATTGCAAATAAAGTCCTCTAGCAGTAAAATATGTCTATGACTTTTTTGCGGCATTTAATTTAATCAAGGCAACTCTTTAGAAAAAAAGGGCTGCCTTTATTTTTTTAAGGAGGTGGCAGTATGCAATTAGAAGACTTAAGAGGCAAATTAGTCCTTTTTAAATTTTCTGAAGATATAAGAATAGACCTGCCGCTTTTTCAGATTTATAAGGATGAGATCTGGGCCCTGGTGACCGGCATCGATGATGTGGGGGTCTGGATAGAGAACCCGGCGTATGAGCTTGGTATCTGGTGGGATG